>JAWKUA010000032.1 GCA_041398785.1 Planctomycetaceae bacterium
TGTCTCAGCGGAAGGATGCGGAGTGGCTGATCAACTTCATGATCAACCCAAAGCAGGTGGTTGACGGAGGGGATGCTTACGCGCAGAAGTTGGTGGAGGAGTCGCGCGGTGTTGTGATGCCGATCGGACCGGGCATGAACCGGTACCGGGCCGAGCAGATTCTCAAGCTGATTGCGGAGGAATCCAAACTGCCGGAGTCGCAATTCAAGGGACTGAAGATTTCGAATGAGCCCTTCACGGAGAGGGACCGGCAGGCGGGCCGTGACCTGTTTGTGGGCAGGAAAACTCTTAAAAACGGGGGTGCGGCCTGTAACAGTTGCCATGCCATGCACGATCTCAGTGCACTCGGCGGTGGCCGCCTGGGCCCGGACCTGACGCGGGTCTACGAGCGGCTCAAGGGCCGGAATGCTGTCGCAGCCTGGCTCTCGGCCCCTGCGACTGAAACGATGCAGCCGATCTTCAGGAATCATCCCCTGGATGCGAGCGAGATTCACGCTCTGACCGCTTGTTTTGAAGCCTCCGCCGATCAGGCGGAATCGTCCCGTTCTCAGGGACGGGTTGCATTTTTGTTGCTGGGACTTGGTCTGGCGGGGGGACTGATCTTTCTGTTCGACACACTGTGGCGGCAGCGTTTCCACGCCATCCGTCGACCGCTGGTCGAGGCCGGTGTTGACGCCGTGCATACACGATTTCAGCATTCACTTCATTCGGAAACGACGTCCGCCGCTGCCGAGCACGAGAAAAGGTGACACATGAGCCTGCTTCGAGATGCCATTGCCTGGATCCGTGACGAAGTGGACCCTCAGGGACGGCAATGGGAGGAATTTTACCGCAATCGCTGGCAGTATGACAAAGTCGTTCGCAGTACTCACGGCGTCAACTGCACCGGCGGCTGCACGTGGAATATCCATGTCAAGGACGGCATCGTCACCTGGGAAATGCAGGGGCTGGACTATCCGCGGCTGGAAGCAGGTCTTCCGCCGTATGAGCCGCGCGGATGTCAGCGCGGGATCTCGTTCAGTTGGTATCTGTACAGTCCGCTGCGGGTGAAATACCCGTACATTCGCGGAGCGCTGCTCGACCTGTGGCGAAAGGCGCGCGCTGATCATGCCGATCCGGTCGATGCCTGGAAGAGTCTGGTGGAAGATCCCGAGGCGAGGCAGCGATGGCAGCGGGCTCGCGGTAAAGGAGGTCTTCGTCGCACCGACTGGAAGACTGCCGTCGAGATCATTGCCGCCTCGATGGTGTATACGATCAAAAAGCACGGACCGGATCGCATCGCCGGATTCTCACCGATTCCGGCCATGTCGATGGTGAGTTACGCCGCCGGTGCGCGACTGATGCAGTTGATCGGCGGCATCTCGCTCTCCTTCTACGACTGGTACTGCGACCTGCCGTCGGCGTCTCCTGAAACTTGGGGTGAGCAGACCGACGTTCAGGAAAGTGCCGACTGGTATCACGCCAAGATGCTGGTCTCGATGGGGGCGAACATCGGTATGACTCGCACGCCGGACTGCCACTTCCTGGCCGAAGGACGGCACAACGGGACCAAGCTGTGGGTCTTCTCACCCGACTTCAACATGGTGGCGAAGTACGCGGACGAATGGGTCGCGGTCAACGCCGGTCAGGACGGTGCCTGGTGGATGGCGGTCAACCATGTGCTGCTGACGGAGTTTCACCACCAGAAGCAGACTCCCTGGTTCATCGACTACGCTAAGAAGTACTCGGACGCACCGTATCTGGTGGAGGTCGTCACGGGCGAGGACGGAATTGATCGCCCCGGTCAGTTGCTGCGGGCCGGTCGGCTGGCGAAGTACGCCGGTGAGGAACACGGCGACTGGAAGTTTCTGATGTGGGACGGTGCGAGCAACGGCCCCAAAATGCCCATGGGCAGTTCCGGATTCCGCTGGGGTAAGACTCCCGGCAAATGGAATCTGTTGCTGCAGGACGGCGTGGACGGCAGCGATATCGATCCGGTGCTGACGTTTCTGACCGAATCCGACGATGTTGCTGAGGTCGCTCTGGACGATTTCGGCGGCGGTAGAGTGTCCAGCGCGGTGTTCCGGTTCGCACCCTGACTACGAGCGGCGAGCAGGTTCGCGTCACGACGGTCTATGATCTGCTCATGGCCGCAATACGGCGTCGGTCGCGGATTACCCGGTGAGTATCCTGCGGACTATGACGACAAGGACGCTCCGTACACGCCCGCCTGGAGTGAAAAATACACCGGCATTGGTCGCGAGAAGTGCTGATTCGATTTGCCCGCGAATGGGCGACGACAGCCGAGCACACGCAGGGGAAGTGCACGATTCTCATTGGTGCCGGAATCAACCACTGGTACCACGCCAACCTGATGTACCGAGCCGGAATTCACGCCCTCATCTTCTGCGGCTGCGTGGGTGTCAACGGCGGCGGGCTGGCTCACTATGTCGGACAGGAGAAGCTCGCCCCGATGGAATCGTGGTCATCCATCGCGCTGGCCAAAGACTGGTTCGGGCCGTCCCGCCTGCAGAATTCTCCGAGTTGGCATTATGTGCATACCGATCAGTGGCGGTATGAAAAGGCGTTCACGGAGTATCATGCATTGCCGAAGAACGGAGGCCCTGCCACAACGGCGCAGGGGCATACGATGGACATGCAGGTGCGGGCCGTGCGGCAGGGCTGGCTGCCGTTCTATCCGCAGTTTCCCGAAAACCCGCTGGACGTCGTCCGGCAGGCCCGCGCTGCCGGGGCCGAGACGCAGGATCAGATTTCGAACTGGGTCGCTCAGCGGCTGCAGTCGAAGGAAATGCAGTTCTCGGTGGAAGACCCCGACGCCGAAGCGAACTGGCCGCGAGTGTGGTTTATCTGGCGGGGCAACGCTCTGATGGCCAGTGCCAAGGGGCACGAATACTTTCTGCGGCATTATCTCGGGACGCATGACAACGCGCTCGGACAGGATCTGGCGCAGGATTCGGTCCATGAGGTCAAATGGCATGAACATGCTCCACGGGGAAAGATGGACCTCGTCGTTGATCTGAACTTCCGAATGGATTCATCGGCTCTGTATTCGGACATCGTGCTTCCGGCCGCGACCTGGTACGAGAAGGCAGACCTGAACTCGACCGACATGCACAGCTTCATTCATCCGCTGTCGCAGGCGGTGCCGCCGTGCTGGGAGTCGAAGAGCGACTGGGCGATCTTCAAAGGGGTGGCGAAGAAGTTTTCCGAACTCGCCGCTCCACACTTCCCCGAACCGGTCGAAGACGTCGTCGCCGCACCGCTGGCGCATGACAGCCCCGCCGAGGTGGCTCAGCCGGACATGAAGCAGTGGATCAATGGCGAATGCCCGGCGATCCCCGGGAAGACGATGCCCGCGTTCCGCGTTGTTTCCCGCGACTATCGCAATGTCCACAAGCAGTTCATTTCGTACGGGCCGCTTGTTCGGGAAAACGGTCTTGCGGCGCACGGCACCGGCTATGCCATTCAGGAGGAGTACGACCGGTATCTGCAGACACACCGCACGGAGACCTGGAACGGCCGGACCTATCCGTCACTCGACCGGGACGTCGACGTCTGTGACGCGATCCTGCACTTTGCCACGGTCACGAACGGTGAACTGGCTTATCGCTCGTACCGGAATATGGAAAAGAAGACGGGTGTGCCGCTGGCGCACCTGGCGGAGAAGAATCGCGGTTTCCTGACGTCCTACGCGGATATTCAAAGTCAGCCGCGACGTTTCATCAACAGTCCGATGTGGTCGGGACTGATCGAAAACGGGCGTTCGTATTCGCCGTACACATACAACGTCGAATCGATGGTTCCGTGGCGGACGCTGACCGGGCGGCAGTCTTTGTACCTGGACCATCCGGTGTACATCGACTTTGGTGAGCATCTGCCGACGTACAAGCCCAAGCCGCTGCCGATGGAGTACGCGGACTTGCGCTTCAGTGAATCCGGACCGGAAGTCGGTCCCACGCTGATGCTCAACTACCTCACGCCGCACGGCAAGTGGCACATCCACTCGACCTACGGCGACAACCAGCGGATGACCACACTGTCGCGGGGAACGTATCCGCTGTGGCTCAACGATCAGGACGCCGCCGACATCGGCATCGCTGACAATGACTGGGTGGAAGTGTTTAACGATCACGGCGTCGTCGTGACCACGGCGGTCGTCAGCGCGCGGATTCCGCGGGGCATCTGCATGCAGTACCACTCGCCGGAGCGGACAATCGGCATTCCGTTGTCACCGCTGCGGAAAAACCGCCGATCGGGCGGGCACAACAGTCTCACCCGCACACGGCTGAAGCCCAACCTTATGGTCGGGGGTTACGGTCAGTTCACGTATCACTTCAATTACTGGGGTCCGGTCGGCTGCAATCGGGATACGCACCTGCTGGTCCGCAAATGTCCGAAGGTTGTTTACTAGGGTTCATGCGCTGCCCTGGGCCTGATCCCCGTCCGCTCACCTGTTTTTCGCCCTCTTGCCGGAACAGCTTCCATGCAGGTTCGCTCCCAGGTTTCGATGGTGTTCCATCTCGACAAATGCATCGGGTGCCACACGTGCAGCGTTGCCTGCAAAAACGTCTGGACCGATCGCAAAGGGGCGGAGTACATGTGGTGGAACAACGTCGAGACGAAACCCGGGACGGGTTATCCAACGAAGTGGGAAGACCAGGAGAAGTATCAGGGAGGCTTCAAAAGCAACGGCAACGGGAAACTGGAGATCCGCTCGACGAGCCGGTCGAGGATCGTGCCCAACATTTTCCACAACCCCCACATGCCGAGCATGGATGATTATTACGAGCCCTGGACTTACGACTATCAGAACCTGTTCAATGCTCCGGAAGGAGCCGATCAGCCGACTGCCGAACCCATTTCGATGATCGATGGTGAGCCGGTTGATATTCAGTCCGGGCCGAACTGGGACGACGATCTCGGCGGATCGCCGATCTATGCCGAAAACGACCCGAATCTCGCGGGGCTGACGGAACAGCAGCGACTGCAGCTCAGCAGCGTCGAGCGTCTGGTGTTCTTCTACCTGCCGCGCATCTGCAATCACTGCCTGAATCCGTGCTGTGTGGCTTCGTGCCCGTCCGGAGCGCTGTACAAGCGAGGCGAGGACGGGATTGTCCTGATCGATCAGCAGAAGTGCCGCGCGTGGCGATCGTGCGTGGCAGCCTGTCCGTATAAGAAGACGTATTTCAACTGGTTCACCGGCAAGAGCGAGAAGTGCATTCTGTGCTACCCGCGACTGGAGACGGGACAGGCGCCGGCGTGTTTTCATTCCTGCGTCGGCCGCATTCGGTATCTCGGCGTCCTGCTGTATGACGCCGAGCGTCTGGAGGAAGTTGCCAAATTGCCCGACGATCAACTGGTCGAAGGGCATCGCGAAATGATTCTTGATCCGTTCGATCCGCAGGTCATCGAGGCGGCGCTGCGAAACGGCGTGACCGAGGCCGTGATCGAATCTGCGCAGAGATCTCCGGTGTACAAGTTCGTCAAGCAGTGGAAGATCGCCCTGCCGCCGCACATCGAGTATCGCACGCTGCCAATGCTGTTCTACGTACCGCCGATGTCGCCCGTACAGGCCAGCAAGCCGGAGGATACGATTCAGCACAACAGTGACAATCTGTTCCACGACATCGATCAGTCGCGCCTGCCGATGAAATTTCTCGCCAATCTCCTGGGTGCCGGTCACGAAGGAGTGGTGCGGTACGCTCTGGCAAAACAGAAGGCCGTCCGCTGGCACCGCCGCGCAGAAACTGTCGGTGACATCGACCGCGACACCGCGGATCGCATGCTGCGTGAAGCCAATTGCACGCGTGAAGAGGCCGACGCCATCTATCAGCTCACCGCGTTGTGCACGTTCGAGGATCGCTTTGTGATTCCGCCGATGCACCGCGAGCAGGCGATCGAAATGATGAAGGAACCGCATGAGCACCGCGAAGAGACCGGTTTCGGTTTCGTCGGCGGACCGAGGAGAGGATTGTAGCATGGCCAGACCGCGCACATTACGAACATTCCGCCAACTGCTCAGCTACCCGGATGAGCAGACGCTGGAGGCCTGCGAACTGCTGTACATCATCCTGCAGTCGGAACTGCCGGATGCGGCGGCCGGCATCGGCCGTTTCGGAGCGTACATCGAACAGCATGAATTGTGGCAGGTGGAAGAGACCTATACGGCGACATTTGACGTCAACCCGGCGTGCATGCGCTGGAGATCGGCTGGCACCTGTTCGGGGAAGAGTATGACCGCGGGTCCTGCTGGTGCGGCTGCGCGAGGAAATGCGGCGATATGGTGTGAGCGAATCGTGCGAACTTCCGGATCACCTGACGCATGTTCTGCCGCTGATCGGCGCCATGCCGGAAGAAGAGGCCGGGCGGTTCGTCACGGCCTGCGTGCAGCCGGCGGTGCTCAAAATGCAACAGGCACTGGCTCGCAGCGACACTCCGTACCGCTGGATCACGGATGCTCTGGCCGCGGTGATTCAGTCGGTGTGGGGCGAGGGGCGGCCGATCACTGACGGTTCCGGACCGCATCGCGCGGACGGCCGGGAGATTCCTGACGGTGTTGATCTGCTGCACGCCTATCCGGCGGCGGATGTGCAGCCGGGCTGCGGCAGCAGTTGTTCCGGAAGTTGCGGGGGAGACGAAGGCGCTGTGCCGTTCGTACCGCTGGGGATGAGCGAATCTGTGTTGAAGGAGATCCGCTGATGCCGGTTCGACCGATTGATCAGTTTCTGTTCATCGCACTTCCCTATGTGTGTCTGTTCACGTTTTTTCTGATGACGATCTATCGTTATCGGGCGCAGTCGTTCTCCTATTCGAGCCTGTCGAGCCAGTTCCTGGAGAACAAACAGCACTTTTGGGTGGTGGTACCGTTTCATTACGGCATTCTGGCGGTGACGGCAGGACACCTCATCGCCTTTCTGATCCCGCGGTCAATCCTCGCGTGGAACAGCCACCCGCTGAGATTGTACGTGCTGGAGATTTCTGCGCTGGCCTGCGGCCTGCTGACACTGATCGGACTGTTGGGGCTGATGTCCCGCCGGGCGACAACGGCCCGCATTCGCAAGGTCACTTCGGTGAATGACTGGGTGCTGCTGGGCATGCTGCTGGTGCAGACCGCAAGTGGTGTGCTGATTGCCCTGTTTCATCCGTGGGGATCGTCGTGGTTCGCCACGAATCTGTCTCCGTATCTGTGGTCGATCTTTCTGCTCAGCCCCGACGTCAGCTACGTGTCAGCCATGCCGCATGCGGTCAAGCTGCACATCGTGCTGGCATTTCTGACGATCGGATTCTTCCCATTCACACGCCTGGTGCACCTGCTCGTGGTGCCGAACCCGTATTTGTGGCGAAAGACGCAGGTCGTTCGCTGGTACGGTCGCAGGTAGATTCCTGCCAACGGAGAGGTAATGACTGCCCAGGAAAAACAACCGGATTCCGGTGGTCGCTATGCGTGGTGGATTCTGGCGATGAACACGTTTGCGTTCACCGTTTGTTTCGCCGTGTGGATGATGAACGGAGTGCTGGTGACATATCTGGTCGACAACGGGGTCTTCCGCTGGAGTCCGTCAGAGATCGGCTGGATCATCGGCATCCCGGTGCTGACAGGAGCCATCTTTCGGCTCCCGCTGGGCATTGCCACGGATCAATACGGCGGCCGCATCGTGATGGGGGTGTTGCTGCTGCTGTGTGCCGTTCCCACGTACCTCGTCAGCGCCTGCAACAACTACTGGCAGTTCTGTCTGGCGGGGCTGGGCTTCGGTCTTGTGGGAACGAGCTTTGCCGTGGGAATTGCCTACACGTCAGTCTGGTTTCCTGCACATCGCCAGGGAACCGCCCTGGGCATCTTCGGCGCGGGAAATGCCGGCGCAGCGTTGACCAGTCTGGGGGCTCCGCATCTTCTGCGGTGGCTGACGAACTACGGCGAGAATCCGGAGGCCTGGCGGACGCTTCCGAAAATCTACGCGGCGATTCTCGCAGTGACGGGCGTCATTTTTCTGGCAACCACCCGCACGAAGCTCGCCCGCGGCGCAAACAAATCGATGTCGCAGCGGCTTGCACCGCTCCGCTCGATACGCGTGTGGCGGTTCGGCCTGTATTACTTCTACGTGTTCGGCGGTTTCGTCGCACTCGCTCAGTGGCTGGTGCCTTATTACGTCAACGCCTATGGCATGACCGTGGCACTGGCGGGCGCACTGGCAGCCTGCAACAGTCTGCCTTCCGGAGTCATCCGGGCACTGGGCGGCTGGATGTCGGATGTCTGGGGAGCGCGTCTGGTGATGTATTGGGTGCTGGGCCTGTCGCTGATCTGCTGCCTGCTGCTGATCGTGCCTCAAATGGATATCCATGCTCCCGGAAGCGGCGTGATGGCGCGTGCTGCGGGGACCGTGACGGCAGTCACGCCGGAGCAGATTATGGTGGATTCGCCGAAGCTGGGAGAGATGCAGTATTCGCTGAAACCAAAGGTCGGAGAACTGGTCTCCCGCGAGGAACGTCACTCGGGAATGCTGATTCTTCCCCGAGCGATGAGCTGGCAGGAACCGGCGGTTGCCGTCGGCGGGCAGGTGCAGAAAAAGGAGGTCCTTGCTCGCGGCATGACGCACATTTTTTCCAGGCAAACGTCTGGGTCTTCACGGTGCTCAGCATCATCCTGGGGACGGTCATGGGCATCGGCAAGGCGGCTGTCTACAAACACATTCCCGATTACTTCCCGGACGACGTCGGCGTCGTCGGCGGGATCGTCGGCGTTCTCGGCGGTCTGGGCGGATTCATCTGTCCCGTGATTTTCGGGTACATGCTGCAGTGGACCGGACTGTGGACATCGTGTTGGATGTTTTTCTTTGTGCTGGTCGCGGTCTGTCTGGGCTGGATGCACCTGGTGATCGCCCGCATGCTGAAATCCGAAGTTCCTGATCTGGCACATCGAATCGAGTAAACCCGCTATGGCCCGAACACCTGAACGCTGGGATGTGGAAGACGACGCCTTCTGGGAATCGGAGGGGCGGGTGATTGCGAACCGCAATCTGTGGATCTCGATCCCGAACCTGTTGTGCGGGTTCTCCGTGTGGCTGTACTGGGGCATGGTTGTGAAGATCATGCAGCGGCTGCACTTTGCCAACCCGGAACTGTTCAACTTTACCTTCCGGAACAACGGTCAGAGCTACGACGAAGCGGGTTATCGGGCGCTGTTGTTTACGCTGCCGGCGGTGGCGGGACTGGCCGGGGCGACGCTTCGCATTCCGAACTCGTTTATGATCGCCATCTGCGGCGGGCGCAACGTCAAGTTCATGACGACGGTCATGCTGATCATTCCCGCGGTCGCCGCGGGGCTCGCGCTGCGGGATCCCGCCACACCGTTCACCACATTCATCGTGCTGGCGGCACTGTCCGGTGTCGGGGGCGGTGCATTCGCGTCCAGCATGTCGAACATCTCGTTCTTCTTTCCGAAGCGGCAGCAGGGGCTGGCACTGGGACTTAATGCCGGGCTGGGCAACGCCGGCGTGAGCGTGATGCAGTTTCTGATTCCGTGGGTGATCACGTTCGGTCTGTTCGGCGGCGCGGGCGGCGAACCGCAGGTAAGTTCGTCGCCGAAGGCAGGACGCAGGAGTTGTGGATTCAGAACGCCGCGCTGGTGTGGGTGCCGATCATGACGGTGCTGGCAATTCTGGCCTGGATTTTCATGAACAACCTGCCACAGCATGACTGTGGTCCGACGCCGTCCGCCATCGGGAAATATCTGTGGCTGCAGGGGATCGGCTTCCTGGGCTCGGCGGCTGGTGTCGTCCTGCTGATTCTGGTCCCGATGCCCGTGCCCGAATTGGTTCGGATCTTCCTGGTCCTGATTGCAACAGTCGCCGCAACGATGCTCGGGATGAAGTTCCTCACACCGAAGACGATTCAGGAGCCGCTCAATCGCCAGTTTGCAATTTTCAGAAACAAGCACAACTGGATCATGACATGGCTGTACGTGATGACGTTCGGTTCGTTCATCGGGTATTCCAACGCCTTTCCGAAACTGATCGACGATGTGTTCGTAACGCCGACAAACGGACTGATCACGTCGAATTACATCTGGATCGGGGCGGCCGTCGGGGCACTGATTCGTCCCGTCGGGGGCTGGCTGTCTGACAAACTCGGAGGCGCCCGCGTGACTCAGTGGGACACATGGATCATGGTCGTCTCAACAATTCTTGCCGGTTACATCGTGTCTCTGGCGGGCAAGAGTGAAACTCCGGAGAAGTATTTCATTCCGTTTCTGGTCACATTCATTGTGCTGTTCGCAACGACGGGGATCGGTAACGGATCGACCTTCCGCATGATTCCGATCATCTTCTCGAAGGAGCAGGCGGGACCGGTCCTCGGCTGGACATCCGCGATTGCTGCCTACGGGGCGTACCTCATTCCGACGATCTTCGCGACACAAATTGAGTCGGGCACGCCGGAGTACGCGCGCTGTACGGATTCGCCGTTTACTACGCGAGCTGTCTGCTGGTGAACTGGTGGTATTACGCACGGAAGAATGCGGAGATCAAATGCTGATCGACATGGTGACGGAGTGGAGCGACGAAAAAGAGGGCGACGGGAATCACGAGGACGACAGGAATGATGCCGCGAAGCGTGATCAATCTTGTGCTGCTGATCGGCTTGGCCTATGCACTGGTTGTGCTGGGAGCGGCGGCCAGTACCTGGCGGCTGCCCGATGATGAACGGGGTACGCGCCGCAGCAGCCGATTGCCTATTCGCACCGTCTGCATGCCGGAGAACTGGGAATTGACTGCCGGTTTTGCCATTCCGCGGCCGAACGGGGTCGGCATGCAGGGATTCCTGCGGCCGACGTCTGCCTGAAGTGCCATAAGTACGTCACCGGTTCGTTTGAACTATTGCAGCAGGAACTGACCAGAGCGGACAAAGAAAAACGAAAGCCGCAGACCATCATTTCCGACGATCTGCGACCGTTCTACGCAGCACTCGGAATCGAAAACCCGCAGCAGCCGGTGCTCGATCCAGAGGCGGGTATTCCGTGGGTGCGGGTCCACAATCTCCCGGACTACGTCGCGTTCGATCATCGGTCGCATGTGGCCGCGGGGAGTGTCCTGTCAGAAGTGTCACGGACCGGTGGAATCGATGGAACGGATTCGTCAGGTCGAATCGCTGTCGATGGGCTGGTGTGTGGTGTCATCGTGAAGCAACGGAACAGGGCATCAACGGTCACCCTGTCAATGCTTCGCTGAATTGTTCGACCTGCCACTACTGAGCCTCAACCATGACCGATGCAGCTCAACCGATTTACTGGAAAAGCCTTTCCGTACTCAACGGTGCGAACGGAAGAACCGGTCTGCAGCAGCAGCCCGGCCGCCGTCCCGAACCGGCTGCGGGAATGAGCCGCCGACATTTTCTCGAAGTCGCCGGGTTCTCACTTTCCCTAAGCACCTTTGTCGGCTGTGGTCGAGCGCCGGTCGCGATCGCCCTGCCTCTGGTCGAGCAGCCTGAAGGCACGATTCCGGGCCGGGCTCTGCACTTTGCCACCACGTGCGGCGGATGTACCGCCGGCTGCGGACTGCTGGCGACAGTACGCGATGGTCGACCGCTGAAGATGGAAGGACTCCCGGAACATCCCGGATCACGCGGCGGACTCTGCGCTGTCGGCCAGGCGCAGACGATCGGTCTGTACGACAGCCTGCGTTTCACACAACCGCTGGTCGGTCAGCAGCAGAGTGACTGGGAAACCATTGATAAGCAGATCATCGCGGCCCTGGAAAAGCTGCGATCGGGCGGTGGAGCCGTTCGGTTGGTAACCGGCACGGTGACCAGCCCGACGCTGAAGGCAGCCATCGACGCATTTCTCGGTTCGTTCGCGGACGCACGCCACGTGGTATGGGACGCCGTCAGCAGTTCCGCGATTCTCGACGCACACGCAAAGACGCAGGGAGTTCGTGTGTTGCCGCAATACCGATTTGATCAGGCGGAAGTCATCGTCTCCCTGGGTGCCGACTTTCTGGGTACGTGGATCTCTCCCGTTGAATTCACCGCCGGATGGCGAACGCGACGATCGCCGACGCCGGAGCATCCGGAGATGTCGTGGCACGCCCAGCTTGAAGGACGAATGTCACTCAGCGGCTGCAAAGCCGACCGGCGCATACGTGTTTCGCCACACAACTACGGTGCCGTGCTGAGTCGACTTTATGTTGATCTGTCCGCCCGTGCGGGAACACCCGTCGACTCCGCCGAATCGCAGCAGCACGTTTTGGCGGATCCGACGCACGAGGAACTGGCCGACCGGTTGTGGAACGCCCGCGGAAGCGCGCTGGTAATCTCTGACAGCCAGGATGTCCGCGTGCAGGTCCTGGTAAACGGCATCAATCATCTGCTGCAGGGATATGGAGCCACTCTGAACGTCGAACGCCCCAGCTTTCAGAAACAGGGAAGCGACGCGGCTCTGCTGCAATTGCTGGAGGAACTGAAGTCCGGCAGCGTGCAGGCGCTGTTCGTCTGCGGCGTTGATCCGATTCACAGTCTGCCCGATGCGAAGGGGCTGACGGAAGCCATCGGGAAGGTGCCGCTGGTCGTCAGCACGGCTGAGCGTGAAGATGACTTCTCGGTACTGGCAGGCTATGTCTGTCCGGACCATCATCCGCTGGAGTCGTGGCTGGATGCTGAACCGGTCGATGGGCAACTCAGTCTGTCGCAGCCGCTGCTGCAGCCCCTCGGTCAGACGCGATCGCTTCTCGAGTCGCTGGCGGCCTGGACCGGGACACCGGCAACGGCACAGGAGATCCTGCAGCGACACTGGCGTGAACAGATACTTCCGCGGGCCGAAGCACAGGAGTTTCAGCAGTTCTGGGACCGGTCGCTGCACGACGGCGTGGTCACCGTGCCGCCGAACGGAGTCGCGGTCGGGGAGTTTCAGTCATCGGCAGTGGACCTGCTTCCGGCAGAGGAGGAAGGGTGGGGGCTGGAACTCTTTTCCCGAGTCGGATTGCCCTGCAGCCGCCACGCTCACAATCCCTGGCTGCAGGAACTTCCGGACCCGATTACAAAGACGACCTGGGACAACTTTGTCGCCCTGTCACCGAAAGCTGCCGCCGAATTGGGTGTGACCGACGGCGATCTCGTTCGCGTGTCGTTGCCCGACAACGGCGATGCCGTGGAACTGCCCGCCGTCGTTCAGCCGGGACAGCACGATCGGGTCGTCGCCATTCCGCTCGGTTACGGTGTGCGCGGGACCGATCGGTTTTCCCACATCGGCCCCCGATGGCTCGAAGCTCGTCCCACAGTCGCTCGGGGTGAGCGAATCGGAAAGAACGCTGCGCCGCTGTTGGCGCTGGAGTCGGACAGCGTGCGGTATTTCCGCAGCGGTGTGAAGGTCACCGCGACCGGCCGGCATTATGACCTCGCGACGACTCAGGAACACCACTCGCTGGAAGTCCCGCCGCGCGTGGCACCGCATGGTGCCGGGATGCGGGAGCCGATCCAGGAGACGACGCTGCCGCAGTTTGCCGCAGATCCGTCGGCAGGAACTCCGCAGCACCACGAATTCGGGCCGGATTTGTGGCCCGACGATCACCCCCGCACGGGGCACGCCTGGGGAATGGTGATTGATCTGAACGCCTGCACGGGCTGTTCGGCCTGCGTGATTGCCTGTCAGGCGGAAAACAACGTTCCCGTCGTCGGCCGGGACGAAGTGCTGCGGCAGCGCGAAATGCACTGGATCCGGCTGGACCGGTATTACTCAGGTGACGGCGACGACGTTGATGTCGCGCATCAGCCGATGATGTGCCAGCACTGCGGGAACGCTCCCTGTGAAACGGTCTGTCCGGTTCTCGCGACGGTCCACAGTGATGAAGGACTGAACGATCAGGCTTACAACCGCTGCGTCGGCACGCGGTACTGCGCCAACAACTGCCCGTATAAGGTGCGCCGCTTCAACTGGTTCGATTATCCGCACGAGGATTCGCTGCAGAATCTGGTTCTCAATCCGGACGTGACGGTTCGTGCACGCGGGGTGATGGAGAAGTGCTCGATGTGCGTGCAGCGGATCGAAGAGGGCAAGGCGGAGGCCTCGCGACTGGGGATGCCCGTCGCCGACGGATCCATTCGTACAGCCTGCCAGCAGTCGTGTCCGGCACAGGCAATCGTCTTCGGTGACATGAATGACTCGGAAAGCGCGGTGTCGCAGGCAGCGGCGGGTCCCGGGAGGTTTGGTGTGCTGGAGGAATTCAATTTCCGGCCGGCGGTCTCATACCTGCGGACTGTGAGAAACCGAGCGGATGCTGAGACGGACTCACATTCCGGAGAGGAGTCCGACTCATGTCTAGCACTCCTCCTCACTTCGTCCTCCGCTGATCTCCGGCGAAAAATCTCTCGCCGACGTGACGAATGACATCTGCGCACCCATGGAGGCACAGCCCACCGCCTGGTGGTGGGGAGCGTTCGCGGCGGCAGTGACGGCACTTGTTGTCGGAATTGCAGCGGTGTGGTATCAGCTCGCGGTCGGCATCGGCACCTGGGGACTCAACAAAACGGTCGGCTGGGGTTTCGACATCACCAACTTCGTCTTCTGGGTCGGAATCGGACACGCCGGCACGCTGATTTCGGCCGTGCTGTTCCTGTTCCGACAGAAGTGGCGCACGGCCGTCAACCGCTCCGCCGAAGCCATGGCGATCTTCGCCGTCTGTTGTGCGGGAATCTTTCCGCTGATTCACATGGGCCGCACATGGCTGGCTTACTGGATGCTTCCTTATCCCAACACTCGCGGCTCGTTGTGGCTGAACTTCAAATCGCCGCTGTTATGGGATGTGTTCGCAATCTCGACCTATCTCGCGATTTCGGCCGTGTTCTGGTACGTCGGGCTGATTCCCGACCTCGCCACAATCCGCGACCGATCGGCGCCTGGCTGGCCGGCACGCGCATCACAGGATTGCTCTCGCTTGGCTGGGACGGATCCGCTCACACCTGGCAGCCGCTATGAAACGGTGTACATGCTGCTGGCGGGACTGGCGACGCCGCTGGTTTTTTCGGTCCATACGATTGTGAGTATGGACTTTGCGACATCCGTTATACCCGGCTGGCATACCACGATTTTCCCTCCGTACTTTGTGGCGGGGCGATTTTCAGCGGACTGGCGATGGTAATCACTCTGATGATTATCGCTCGCAAGACCATGCGGCTGGAAGCCTATGTGACGCACACTCATATCGAGCGTATGGCACTGCTGATGCTGTCCATGGGCAGCATTGTCGGGCTTGCGTACGGAACGGAGTTCTTCATGGCTGCCTACAGCGGCAATCCGTATGAACAGTTCGTTTTTCTTAACCGGGCAGCGGGACCGATGGCCGGGCCTACTGGACCATGGTGACCTGCAATGTTGTGATCCCGCAGTTGCTGTGGTTTCGATCCGTGCGAACGAAGTTGCCTCTGGTGTTTGTGATCGCGATCCTGGTGAACGTCGGCATGTGGTTTGAGCGGTTTGTGATCATCGTGACCAGTCTGCATCGCGATTTCCTGCCGTCGAGCTGGGCACATTACGCACCGACGACAATCGAAATCGCCACATTCATCGGCAGCTTCGGGCTGTTCTTCACCTGCTTTCTGCTGTTCTGTCGAATTGCCCCGGCGATCGCCATCGCTGAGGTCAAAGGGGCCGCCCATCTGCCCAAAGTGCCCGTTCCGCAAACGGCACGGGAGGAACGAGCCGCATGAGCCAACGGTTTCTGCAATCCAGTTTCCGTCACGAGTCTGACCTGCTGGCCGCGGTTGATGCGGTCCGCCGGAGAGGATGGAAAATCGTTGACGCGTACACTCCGTATGCCGTTCACGGACTGGACCGGGCGATGGGACTTCGCCCGTCACGTCTCCCGTGGGTCTGCCTGCTCGGCGGTTTGATCGGGGCGGTCGGCATGCTGTGGTTCGAGCACTGGACGATGGCGATTGCCTGGCCGGTCAACGTGGGCGGCAAGCCGTGGAATTCCCTTCCGTCAGACGCACCGGTGGCCTTCGAAGCCGCCGTACTGCTGGCGAGTTCGGTTCGGTCTTTGCCCTGTTCGCTGTCAGTCGGTTGTATCCCGGCCGTCGCGCTTCGGGTTCCCGATCGGCGCAACACCGACGACCGGTTTGTGCTGCTGATCACTCAGACAGACGCGGCCTTCGACTTTCCCGGGCGGCTCGTTTCCTGCAAGAGTTTCGACGCTGTGGACACTCACGAATTCGTTGACGACGGAGGCCGCGAATGAATTCCCATCGCCTGACGATCGTTCTGTCAGCGGCGCTTGTTGGCGGTTCTCGCCCTGATGGCACTTGCGGGTCACGACCTGACGCAGCCAAACCGCGAGTTCCTGCCGGATATGAAACGATCCGCGCTGCAGGCATTTGAAGCGACTGCCGTGTTCCCCAACGGCCGCTGCCAGCAGACCCACGTTCCCGGGACAATTCCGCGAGGAATTCTCCCGCTGCACTATACAGCCGCCAAAGAGGACGCTGTCCGGGCGGGCGATGAACTGGTCAATCCGTACCATCAGCCCGCTGCTGACTCGCCCGCGCGTGAAAACGAGCCGGCAACCGTACCGGTCAGCGAGCCGGCAACGGGGCCGGTCGGTAAGCCGGCGGGGAATTCGGCGACGGGCCCGGCCGCGGAACTGACCGCGTCAACGCAGCGGGGTGAAGCGGTTTACCGGATCTACTGCGTGTCGTGTCATGGTCCCGGCGGTGCGGGTGACGGGCCGGTGGCTCAGCCGCGGCTTTCCGCCACCTCCGCCGCTGCCGACGGGCAAGTCCGTTCAGATGAAAGACGGACACCTGTTTCACATCCTGACGTACGGCCGGGAAGTATGGCTCCGATGACAGCGCGCTCGATCGGAACCAGCGGTGGGACGTCATCAACTTTGTACGTTCCCTCCAGGCAAAGGTTGCCGCTGCCGCCGCCGCCTCTGCCGGCGCGGCTGCTCCTCCCGCAGGCGATGCTTCGTCCGATTCTCCTTCTCGAACCCAGCCATGATGAGTGCTGTTGACAGCAGGGATCTTCCCGCAACACGGTTTCGGTCGGCGTTCGCGGTTGCTCTGGCCGGGATGGCTGCGATCGGAATCTCCGCGACCGTCGCGCCGGAACGTGCCTGGGCCGGTGCGCTGCTGACGGCTTACTACCTGTTGACGCTCGGCCTGGGCGGCGCCGTGTTTATTGCTGTGGCGAATGTCACCGGTGCCGGTTGGCACACGGCAATCCGCCGCGTCCCCGAAGCTCTGGCCGGGCTGCTGCCTGTCGGCGGCCTGCTCGTACTCACACTGCTGTTTGTGCAGTTGCCGCGTTACAGTTGGCATGCTCACGGCCACGGTGATCCGGGCACGTTCTGGTTTAAGGAAAGGTGGCTGTCACCCGCATTCCTCAGCATTCGGGCGGTTGTTTATGTGGGCCTGTGGTTCGCATTTACAACTCGTCTGGTTTCGATGTCGAGGATCAGGACCGGCTGCTTACTACTGCATCGCACCGCACGGGAGTCGCAACTTCCGCCGTCTTTCTGGCTCTGTTTGCCGTCACCTTTTCGCTGGCATCGATCGACTGGATCATGGCACTGGAACCGCTCTGGTTCAGCACCATGTGGGGTGTTTACCATTTCTCCGGCATGTTTCAGGCAGCGCTTGGCCGGTTTAGTGATCGGCGGTGTGTTCCTGCGTCGCAACGGGCCGCTGCAGGGGGTATTCCGAGACGAACACCTGCACGATCTGGGCAAACTGCTGCTGGGATTCAGTTGCTTCTGGATGTACATCTGGTTCTGTCAGTACATGCTGATCTGGTATTCGAACATCCCGGAGGAGACGGTCTACTTCGCCCGCCGACTTCAGGGAGGCTGGGGGCCGATGGTCATCGCGAGTCTGGTGCTGAACTGGGTGATTCCGTTCTTCGTGCTGCTGCCGCGGGAGAGTAAACGCAGCGAGAAGATCATGCTGCGGGTGGCATGGATCGTGCTCATCGGACGCTGGATCGATCTGTCGGTGATGATCTATCCCCCGTGGTCGGCGATGTTCCCGCTTTGGGAATTCCTGAAATCGCCGGAATCGTCGCGGGAATGAGCCTGGCATTCCGACTGTTCGACGTCTCATTCCGCCGAGCCGCCCCGGTGCCGCTGCAGGATCCGCTTCTGCAGGAAAGCCTGCAATACATGAATTGATGCCCCTGCGAGCATCAGGCTTTCGTCAATTCCCCCGGGAGTCAGGAAACGCCGGGAAGCGTCAACACACTGAGTGGTACTTCGGCTTTGTCAGCAGCTCTCGTTGGTGACAGACAGGTGCTGCAGAGCAGTCGTCGAGCGCGCGACCCAAACGCCACGTCCTTCCGCCTCGGGGCACGTATTCCGCGCTCGCTGCTTCTCCCGACATCCCGACACTCCCACTTCACATTCACGTCACCTGCTTCTTCGGGACAATCCGGACCATGTTTCTATGAGCACTCTCGGCGAAAAACGCTGCGCGATGAGGAAAAGCTTTCTTCGAAGCAGGGATCTGAAATAAGCCTTGCGCGCTCATGACGAACCGACCTGTGTTGCGAACTCGGATCCGGAAATGCTGCAGGTGTGACTTCGAACGAAGCGGTTCTCGGGACGGGGGTGTGAGAGTCGTTCCGGGGTTGATCGACTGGTCGCGCAGTGATCAGTTGGGGGAACGGGACTGAAGGTGATGTTTCCCGGCGGCAGATTGTGGTGTTGTTTGCCTCGGTGAGATCACGCGAATCTCGGTCACGACGCAGTCGTTTTCGTTGCTGAATGCCGCGGTGCGGTCGGATTGGGTGATGGTGGCGGCTCGGTGGTGGCAGAGGTGGGTGAACAGGCGGGTGAGGTTTTGGCCGTGGATGGTGACGACGGTGCTGCCGAAGTGCAGGGTGATGTTTGTGGACGGGTCGTCGGTGTGGAGGCGGGTCAGCAGCGAGTACGGGAAGGCTTCGATTTCGCCGCTGGCTTTGTGAAACGCGAGCATCATTTGCGGATGGCGGCTGATGCGGCCGTGGGCGAAGGCGGTGTAGTCGTTGTCGGGGATTTCGTCGTTCGGAACGTTGTCGTCGGAGACGCCTTCATGAGGACCGTCGCTGTCGCGAGCGGCGTCGGCGGTCAGGCCGGCGGTGAAGTCCGGGAGGACGGTTGGCCGCGGCGTGTTGGAATCCGCGGCCGGTCTGCGGTGGCGGATGTTCGGGTCGAGGAGTCGGTCGAGCGTGCTGCTATCGTTCATGAATGAGCTCCGGGATCAGGTGCTGTTCGCGTGACCGGCGGCGGGACGTGTCGGGCGTGTGCGGCCTCGGCTTTCCGTCGCGGCGAATGACTTCCTGCTGCTGACGGTGCCGCTGGTTTCGCTCAAGCAGGACCTGCGGATCGGTGACGGACGGGAACACTTCGCTGGCGGTCGTGTGGGTTGAGTCCTTCTGAATCATCTGCCGCAGGTCGTCGATGCTGTCGGTGTAGATTCTCGCGGAACGGCGGCCTCGCGAGGCCGACACGTAGAACTGCTGCCGGCTGGCGGCTCCGGACGATTCGGCCGATTCGGCGAGGAACACGTGGTCGACGGTGCGGCCCTGGCTGGCGTGGCTCGTCGTGACGAAACCGTGGCCGAGGTGGCCGAAGTCTTTGTCGATGACCCAGCCGTTGGACAGTTCGATGTCGCCGCTGGCGGCGATGCTTCTGATGGTGAAGGTGGCTCCGTTGTTGAGCCGGTGCTTTCCATCCTTCGTGGAACCGCCGGATGTCAGACGGATCCGATCACCCGTTGCCAGCTTCAGCGACGCACGGCGGTAGACAGAGAAGCGTGCCGCCTGTTCGGTGATGGCCTCCGGGACGCGACCGCTGACGATCAGCCGCGTGCCTTTGCGGAGACCTTTGGCGTTTTGGTGGAAGACGATCACGTCGCCGTCTTCCAGCCAGGCCGGATCGCGGCGCTGGGCTTCGGTGAGGTGTCGGGGCTGGAGAATCGCCACGTCGTGTTCGTCGCCGGTGATTGTGCCGCGCTGTTTCAGTTCTGTTCGGATGGCCTGCGTCAGGTGATCGGCTTCGAAGTGCGTCGGTGAAACCACGAGCGCCGATTGTTTCTTTTCGATGACGTCGGCGTAGTCGCGGGCGAGCTGCCGGTCGCGGTCCTCGTCGGGCAGTTCACGGACCCAGCCGAGATCGTCGAGCTGATCGAAGCCGCCCAGGATATTGCCTTCGGCGAGTGACGCGATCGCGTCCCGGTACTCGCCGTCCTGCCGGCGGATCGTGTTGATCTGAATCGGCGTCACCGGCGTGTAGCGGTCGATCAGGCCGAGGACTCCGCCGCGGTCGACGCTGCCGTGCTGGCGTTTCCAGTCGCCGGACAGGATCAGCCTTGCGTTCAGCCGACCGGCCAGGTCGGTGACTCGCCGCAACTGCCGGCTGCCCAGCAGCGAGGCTTCGTCGATCCAGATCACCTGCCCGGCGATGGTCTGCTGCAGTCTTTCGTTGACCAGCAGTTCGGCGACGGTGGTGGCGGTTACGAAACCTTCGTCGCGCAGAACTTTGCGGCTGGCGTCGGCCGACGGCGCGAACGTGAACACGTCGTGACCGCCGGCGTTGATCGCGGCGACTGCCTGCTGCATCATCGTGGTCTTGCCGGTGCCGGCTCCGCCCAGCAGCAGTTGCAGCCGGTCTGTACTGCCCGTGAGTTGGCGGATGGCGGCCGTTTGTTCGTCGCTGAGCCAGTCTTCCGTCGGCTGCCAGTCTGGGTTCAGCGGTGCCGCGGCGTGACGGCCGCTGCGGGCGAAATTCAGGACTGCCGCTTCGTCGGCAAGGACCTCGGGAGTTGTGGCCAGCCGGCGGCCGTCGATGTCACGCGTCAGCAGGCCCTGCCGGCAGGCTTCCTTCTGCACGTCGAAGACATTCACCGTGCCGAGTCCGAATCGCAGGGCTTCGGTCAGCACCTGCCGTTCGGGCACGACGGCTTCGCGTTCGAAGCAGTGCTGCAGTGCGAGGTTCACAGCGGCGGCTGTCGTCTGCGGTCCGGGGACGCTGCCGGAACCGGAAGGATCGGTAAGTGAATCGAACAACCGGGCCTCGTCATCGCTGAGGCGGCTGCGCCATTCTGTCTGCAGATCTTTGAACGAAGCCGCCTCCGTCTTGCTGTTGCGGGTCTTCGCTCCGAGTTCCGCCTTTTCATCGGGATCGGTGATGCCCTGCTGCTTCGCCAGCGCTTCGATTTCCGTGGTGCGGCGGGAGAACTTTCGCTTCAGGTCCGCCGGCAGACCGGCGATGTCCCACTGCCGGCCGCTGCGTTCGATCGAATAGCCGAGTTCGTCCTTCAGCGCCTTCGCCAGCCGGGCGTGCATCCGGGCTTCGAAGTACGGCGCGTCGCGTTTGAGTTCCCGAAACTGCACGGCTTTGTAACGGTTTTCTTTCGGGTCATGTGTGACGTTGAACACGAAGCAGTGCATGTGCAGATGCGGATCGGCGTCGCCGTGTTCGTCGGGCCGGGCCGTCGTGTGCAGAAACTGGCCCCACACCAGGTTGCCGGTGGTGCGGTCTTCCTGCCTTCCGCCGGTGCGGACGCGGGTTTTGGCTTCGGCTTCGATCTCCGCCATCGTCTGCTGCACGCTGCGTTCAAAGACTTCGGCAATCCGTTCGTCGCCGCCGACCGCCCACGCCAGGCTGACTCCCTTCGGCACGTGCCAGTTGAAGTCATAGCCGACAGTGCGGTCGGTGTTGTGCCGGGCGGTCAGCTGCTCTCCGCTGCGAGGATCGCGGTTATCGCACAGCGCGGCGAAGTCGGCTTCGCGAATCCGGCCTTCCAGACCAAGCTGCCGCGCCGTCCTGCCGCCCCACAGGCCGGCCCGGTCCTGGCCCTCGCCATAGTAGTCAGCCCGCGAATAATAACTCTTCGCACTCGCCGCCGACCGGTTCTGTATGATCCTCAGCATCCGGGACTCTCCCTGGGAACACGGTGCCGCCGGCGGTCGCTGTACGCGGTTGTGAACGGTCGTGTTCCCGGCACCGCCCGCCGTGATGGACACGCGCCGCGACGGGCGAATGTGGCAGCCGGTTCCCGAATTGCTGCATAGCGCGATTTCCGCACACGGTCAACGGGATTGAAGGAGTGACGCCGGAACCTGCCGGCCCGGTTTGTGTCCTGCCAGTTGGCGGACTCACGATGCGTCCGTGTCCGTATGATTCTCGTTGACTTATTCACCACCGTCCGGCAAGCTTCAGAAATCACACCGGCAATCGAGGCACTACGATGTCATTGAATATTCCTGCCAGCTTCACCGATTTCGTCAGTCAGGCCGTGGCGGCGGGTCGCTACTCCAGTGAAGAAGAGGTCGTCGCGGAAGCACTGCAGCTGCTGCGTGACAGGATCGCCGCGAAATCCGGATCCGTGCCGGAAACTCACGACGCTGACGAACTCCCGGATGCGTCAGTCGTTACCGCCGACTGGAAGGACCGTCTGCGACACTGGGTCGACAGCCATCCCCGCCAGACTCATGAAGTCGATGTCAGCCGTGAATCCATCTATTGATCCCGCGCCGACTCGGATGCTGGTGGATTCCAACATCCTGCTCAGACTGGCTGAGCCGGGACATCCACTCGAATCGCTCGCCCGGCTGGCGCTGGAACGGCTCACCGACCAGGGGTTCGAACCGTGCATTGTGCCTCAGGTGATCTATGAATACTGGGTCGTGGCCACACGCCCGATATCCGTCAACGGACTGGGCTTCTCCGTGGAACAGGTGCAGCGCGACCTTGTGGCAGCCCGTGCTTTGTTTCGGCTGTTCCGGGACGAACGCGGGATTCTCGATCGCTGGGAGGCCCTCGTGCGAGACCACAGTATCCATGGCAAGAAGGCGCACGACGCCCGCCTTGCCGCCGCCATGCTCCGGCACGGAGTGACGCATCTGCTGACATTCAACGGGGCTGACTTTCAGCGGTATCCCCACGTCACCGTGCTGAATCCGGAAGAAGTGGCGGCGACGGCCTGACATGTTGCTGCAGGCAGCGGTGAACGGCGGATTCCCGCAGCACGCGCCGTCGTCCGGCCCGTCTCACATACCGCCGGCCTGCCCGGTCCCGCTCTGAGCTACACCGCCTGCCACACCCCGTGCTCGCCAAGGTCCCAGCGGAACACTTCCAGAATCGCGATCGGGATATAGGTGTTGAATTTCCCGCTGCCCCTGCCGTCCGGCCAGTACAGAAAATGCAGGCCCGCCGCGTCGTGCTCCTGCCATTCCACAAACTGCGGCGATCCCGGAACACCGCCGGATTTCCCGCAGTGTCCGGGCTTCACGCGAATTGCATTCGTGCCGGGCTTCAGCGGCCCGAACATCTCGCGGCCGAAGGTCGCATAGCCTTCGGACCGCAGCAGCACCTTGTCCCTGCGGATCTTCAGCAGATTCGCCGACGTCGTCGTATGCAGCGGATAGCGTGTGTCACCGGTTGCCGAATAGTACGCGTCGAGACACTCGCCCAGCGTCATGGCCTTCAGAGCAATCCAGTTGGCGACTTCACCGGGTTTCGGCTGGCGGGCCATGATGTCCTCCATTCACGAGCAGATTTACGGAACAGGCTGGCCCGGATCGTCTTCCGGCGGCCACTGAGACAGGTACGCTGACCGGGCGAAACTGTTAATCGCCTTTTCGCCGCATGTCCCGTCATGCGGATTCCATGCCCCGCTGACCGGGAGTGTCCCGACTCCGCTCACATGCGTGTTTCACACGGCAATCGCATCGCAGGTTTCGCACGCGGAAGGTCTCGACAGGCGATCTCGCCGCGCCACAGGTGACACGCCGGGGGCGTGACTGTTTGGTGATTCCTGAAGGGGGGGCTCTGCCCCCGTGCCGTCAAGGCTCGGGGCCGCGCGACGGCGGAGGCCTCCGCCCGGTCTTCCGCGCTCCGCTGACGCTGCGCTTGTGCAGACCGGTGCCCTCCTCCGCCGTCGGCCTTGACTGCACTCCCCCGTGTTCGAGGGCATTCAGGCCCTTTGCCCTCAAACAGTGCAAAGGGCACTGCTGATTTTTCTGTCCAACACCAACGGGAGATTCTCGCCATGACCACGACGACACGCGCCACGACACGCACCAAGACACGCCGACCAAAGGCAAAGACGACCTCCGGTGCTTCGCGACCGGATGTCTACACACGCGTCACGGGCCGCATTGTCGAACAGCTCGAAGCCGGGATCCGGCCGTGGCTCAAACCCTGGAACGCCGAACATGCCACCGGACGAATCACGCGGCCGCTCAGGTCCTCCGGAGCCCCCTATCGCGGCATCAATATCCTGATGCTGTGGGACGCCGCCGAATCGGCCGGCTATGGCTGCCCGATCTGGCTCACGTTCCGCCAGGCTCAGGAACTGGGCGGACACGTGAGGAAGGGCGAGAAATCGTCGCCCGTGGTCTATGCCTCCCGCTTCAAAAAGACCGAAGCCGATGACGACGGACGCGACGTCGAGCGGGAGATTCCGTTCCTCAAACAATATGCCGTCTTCAATGCCGAACAGTGTGAAGGTCTGCCCGACCAGTTCTATGCCCTGAAGCAGGCACCCAACAGCGACATTGAACGGATCGCAGCGGCGGACCGGTTCTGCCGGAACACCGGAGCCGACATCCGCGAAGGCGGCAACCAGGCCTGTTATGTCCAGAGCCTCGACCAGATCCGGATGCCGAAGCTGGAAACCTTCGTCGATGCCGAAAGCCATGCGGCCACGCTCAGCCATGAGCTTGTCCACTGGACAAAAAATCCGGCCCGCCTGAACAGGGATCTCGGCCGGAAGAAATGGGGCGATGCCGGCTATGCGATGGAGGAACTCGTCGCCGAACTGGGAGCCGCCTTCCTGTGTGCCGACCTGGCCATCACGCCCGACGTCCGCGACGACCACGCCGACTATATCGGCCACTGGCTGCAGGTCCTGAAGAACGACACGCGAGCGGTCTTCTCCGCCGCCAGCATGGCCTCGGCCGCCGTGGACTATCTGCACGGTCTGCAGCCCAAGCCTGTGGAATAGACCCGCCCTCCTCCGGCCGCCGGTCATCGGGACCGGCGGCCGTTCCTGATCCAATCACCCTTCGCCGGAGTCATCCAATATGGGACCCACCAACTGCTATCGCACGATCCTGGAATCGATCGCCTCACGCAACTACAGCCGAGCTTCCCAATACGCCCTCATCCTGCAGCACTGGCTGAATCTCGGCGGCCTGCATCCTGACGGCGTCACACCCGTCCGCGTCGCCGACGTGCTCAGCCGCCTGCTTGAGCCCGCCTGCGATCCGTCGGCCCTGAACACACCCTTCACCAGCCTGACCTGTTCCGACTGCGACGACGGCCAGCACATCGCGTCACTGACCGAAGCCATCGACGCCGGCTGGACCGAAATCCGCCCCGTCAGCAATCTCCTTGAGGCCACCCACCTTGGCCTCTGCCCCGACTGCCGACGAGAACAGGACTACGAACTGCTGTGACATGGTCACGCCATCCCTGATCCAACCGCCGAGCCGCTCCCGTCCCGGAGCGGCTCTTTGCTTTGGCAGCGGAAAAAAAATCGGCGCTGCGCGCCGACTGATGGAAGATCGCATTACTGCCGGGCGGCCGGCATTTCAGATCGCTCAGGCGTCCGCCAGATAACCAAACTGAAACAGTGGTGGTGGAGGATCACCTTTGGACCAGACCGAAGCGGTGAACGGTGAACTCCATTGAATGCTGCCCAACTTCTGTTCCATCCGCAGGCGGGTTTCGTCGCCGTGTTTGGTAATCAGCCGCAGCCCCTCGTCGAGCAGCTTCAGTCCCTGAGTGAACACCGGAGGGTCAACTTCGGCCGCCGTGCGCAGCAGGTCTTCGATTTCCGCTTCGGCCCGTCGCTGATGAATCAGCTGCCAGGCTCGAATGATGGCGCCGTCGGCGAGTTTCGGCCACCACTTTGCCAGGTTGCCGGCCCAGTCGCGCATCAGGTCGAAGCGTCGCAGCCGCAGCAGCAGATAGGCGCCGACGGCGGCCGCGTTCGGATCGCGAGTCTTATGCAGCAGCATTTCTTCCGCTCGATCGATCCAATCCACCATCGCGGCGGCGGAATAGTAGTCTCCGCGAGCCATGTATCCGGCCAGCACATCGGCCTGCGGCGTGTCGGTCGCAATGCGAATCCGCAGAGTCGGCTGTTTTGTCTCGCGTTCATGCAACTGCACGACAGCACTGCGCAGTCGGCCGGGCAGGCGGGCATTCAAGATCCAAGATTCGCCCTGAGCCCGCAGGATGAAGGCATCGGCATCGGGGAATTCGTGGAAGAGAACTTCCCGGCCTTCGTAACGCACAACTCCTTCAACGCGATGATCGTCTGACGTCAGCGCCAGTCGGGTGCCGTCGCGCATTTGCGGTTCCGGTCCGACATCGTTGACGATCGGAACAGACTCACCGGTCAGCGCGGAAGCTGCCTCCGCAATGGATCTGTCCTGCGTTGCCATACCGACTCGGCGAATGTCCATGCCCGGATCGCGGACGATCATCGACTTACCCGACGGCAGATGCACGCGCAGAAACGACGCTTCGCTGGGCACGTCAATCACGTCGGATGTCTGGCCGGGATCCAGCCAGACGCGGCGAATTGTCTGCAGGTCGGGCGAGACCACTTCGACGGAAGCCGGCGGCATGTCGGAATCAAATTGGATGCGGATGCGATCGCTCATACAGCCTCCACGCGATCATAGACGGGAGGCATCAGCGTGTCCGTCACCGCCACCGGTGCGAAACTTTGAAAACCGATGTTGATCGCCCAGTCGCCCGCGTCCAGCCGGCCCGTCCACGGCCGCCGATCACCGGGCGGCGAATGCACCTGCTGCGTGAACCGCTGAAGCTGAATGTCGGCCTCGGAATTCGCCAGCGACGTTTGGCAGCCGATCGACGCGCGAACCAGCCCCGCCGGCGCGGTACAGATGGACGCGGGAACTCCCTGGACATCCGGGTTGCAGGTCAGCGGCTGACTGTGAGCGTGCGCCAGACTGGCCATGATCTGGGCGACGCTGTTGCCCAGCGAGAACGTGTCCACCTTCCACTGACCGCCGCGATTGATGGCTCCCGCGCCTTCCAGCGATTCCAGCAGCGCTTCGGCAAAGTACGTCATGCCGTTGGCCGGGCCATACGCCTGCTGTCCGTCGGCGGCGGCGAAGTATGCGGCCGATGCTGATACCTGATCGAAAATGCTGGAACTGCACAGTTGCTTCCCACTGGGATTAAGCTGCGCGAGCGCATCAATGGGCTTTTCACGGCAGGCATCGACGAAGAACAGTTGCGTGTCGGCGGCATTGGCCTTCATGCCCAGGCGCATGCCGTCGAAGTCAATGCAGTTCGCCCACAGGTTGGGAAACTGCGGATCTCCGAAGTCCGACGGCAGCAGATACTGCGACAGCGTGTTCAGCCCGTGCCCGGCAAAGTAGAACAGCGCGATGTTGTCCTTCTGAGCGTTACAGCGCGGCCACCACTTCTGACTGAACACGTCATCGATGTTCTGCATGCTGGCTTCATCGATGCTGACGGAATTGCCCTGACCGTCGGACATCGTACCCGATGGCGACATCAGCACTTCCACCGTCCCCAGCGGCAGCGACAGCGATGACCGGTTTCTGATCAGCCACGTGGCGATTTCTTCGGCCGCGATGCGAGTCGTCGTCAGTTGCTGCAGTCCGAAGTTGGCGACGGCCGCGTGTCCGGAACCACCGGACAGGTGCGGATAATCGCCGACTCCAATGATGAAGGCGTGGACCTGTGCCTTCATCGGATTCGTCGGCTGTCCCGGATCCTGCCACAGAAGCGTCATAGCGAATCCACGCGTGCCCGCAGTCGCCGATAGAAGTCGGCCTGCTCCCAGTAAGCGCCGTGCGCCTTGATGACATACGTTCGGGTATCGTACGGAAGATCCAGATCAAAGCCATCAAACACGCCGTCGAGGCCATACGCAAAGATGTCTACTTCGTCGTAGACGTTGATCCAGCGGGCGACGTTCTGCGGTTTTGCCACTTTGTTCGGCGGCCCCACGGACCTGTCACTGGAATGATACAGCTTCATTTCCTCAAAGTGGGCCACCTGTGAACCAACCGTGATGAAGAGGTCCACATGCAGATCCTGACGAAAGTGACTCAGGATGTCGTAGGAAATCACCCCGCCGAGGCTGTGCGCGACAATCACCAGCGGCTCGGAGGGAGTTGCTGCTTTCGCGTCGTCGAAGGCCTGAATGATCCTTTGCGGGATTTGGCCGGGACTGCTGCGGTCCCCGCGGGAATTGAAGTACACGAACACGTCCCCGAAAAACCTTCCGAGCGTTTCGTTCAGGGACGCTCGCGACCGGGCCAGCAGTTTGGTGGACGCGAAGTCTCCGGCCTTGTCGAGCGCCGATCCGGCGAGGTTCTGAGCGGCCTGTTTGAGCTTCATCGCTCCCATCTTCAGCTTTCCGAGGGCGGCTCCCACACCCAGCGACTGGACGCCGGACTGCTGCTTCACTTTGTCTTCCAGCGTTGTCAGCAGTGACTGGTCATTCTGAATTCCCGCAATCCAGTCCGGCTGCGGATTGGCGTCGGCGTATTCAGCAATCGCCACGATGAACTCCGCGACCTGCGCTTCACTGCCCTGCTGCGCTGAGTTGATCGCCAGTTCGCTGATCACGTCGACGGCCGCCCGGAAATCGTGTTTCGCAAGAGCCGTCAATGGTTCCGGTCCGATTTCACCCGGCAGCGCGTCACGCACGAGCGCAATGAGCGCGGCTTCGTCTGTTCCACCGGCTCCCCCCAAAGCCTGCAGCTTTGATTTCGGCAGCGACGCCATGTTCCAGTTAAATGTCACCCCCAGATCACCCCAATACGGTGACGTGACTCCAACCGGATTCCCCAGCAGTTTGCCGTCAACGCCGGCTCCGCTGAAGTGCCGCTGCAGAAACCGTTTCCGCGATGCGACTTCCGCCGCGTAGGCCGCTCCCGCCCGATTGTTCACGCCGTGAACGAAGACGATCGCCATAGGACTGCACCTTTCCCGTCGCGCGCCACACATCCTCTGTCATCGAGCCGTCAGATGATCCCGAGTCACTCCGAGAACTCCGATTACTGTGATCACTCATCGCCAGGCACCAGCAATACCCGCCACCTTTCTGAAATCCCGTCCTGCCGGGTCTCGTGACGGGCTCACAAACAGATTGACAACCCGGCCCTAAATGCGCTAGGCCAATCTGACAACTTCAAACTCAGGGAGAATTTCCATGCCACGATCCAGACCCCAGCCCATCGAACCGGCCGACGCTTCCAATATCGCCGCCGAAACCGCCACGGAAGCCGTCGCCGCTGAAGCGCCGGCCGCCGAGTCCGGCCACAGCCGCCCCGCCGCCAAATTCAGCGGCTCCGGAGGTCTCACGGTGGCCGTCTGGAAACACAAATCCGAAGACGGCCCCGACCGCTACTCCGTCCGCCTCGACCGTTCCTACGCCGACAGCAGCGGAGAATTCCAAAACACCCCCTACCTCCGCGACACCGACCTCCTGCGCGCCCAGAAACTCCTCGACGAAGCCGACCACTGGATCGAACACGAAAAATCCAAAGGCCGTGCCGCCGCCCGGGAAGCCCACACCGAACGGTGATCCGCAGCCGCCGTTCGCACGATCCGGACAAGAGTCGCAGCCGTCACCCAGGTCCCTCGTTCGGACGCCGGTGACAGCGCCGTTTCCGGTGTGTATGCTGCGCCGATCCCCACTTCGGCCGATCGATTGGTGCCGCTGGACACCGAACATTCGACGTCAGTGACATCGCCGGCGGCCCGCGAGGCAGCAAAGCTCAACGCACGATCTATTGGTCGGCATCCCTGCCAACGGATAGGTCACGGTATGATTTGCGGAATATCCGAAGTCGCCGCGATCGGAATCGCTGGTAAGCATCATGCCTGGTCGACCAATACTCTCGGAAGAAGACTGCATCGATCCGTACTATGCGCCCAGTCATCCTGACATGGTTCGCCGCCGCGCCGTGCTCAGAGAAACACTTCATCGCTTCTCGACCGCAGATCCGCCTGACAAGTACGATCTGCTCGCACAGACAAATCTTGCGAGTTGGCGTGACTCAGCGGAAAGACGCCCTGAGAGCAACCGGATCTGCATTGTCGGTGGAGACTGGGGTGAGGTCACTCTTGCGATGACCAGAAGGCATGGTTACTGCTTCGCTGCCTTGAATATGGCAAACGCCTTCGTTCCCGGCGGGGCCTATGTCGAGGGTGCCTCGGCACAGGAAGAAAACATGTTTCGTCGCACAAATTGCCACTTTTACGTTGGCCCCGATGAGTACGACGCCACGCTTGACCAGTATCATCCGCACATGACATCGCTTTTGTCGGCGGAGAATGGCAGGGTGTACCTCGATTCCGAGAATCCGCGTGTCTGCATTCGCGGGCCGGAGGATCGTTCCCGATCCGACCTCGGCTACCAGTGGTTGCCAGACGAGGACGTGTTTCCGTTTTTCGAGTTGAGAGCTGCGGCTCAGGACCTGCGTGACGGTTCCGCATTCTCGGAGCCGAATGCGCGTCAGCGAATTGCCGCCCAACTGGATACGCTCATACACCACGGAATCCGACACGCCGTGCTCGGAGCGTCCGGCTGCGGTGCATTTTTGAATCCGGCGCATCGCATCGCCGAACTGTATCGACAGGAAATCGCAAGACGCAAACAGAACTTCCGTGTCATCGCCTTCGCGATTCGCCAATCCGGATATGGTCCCAACAACCTGATTCCGTTCCAACAGGTGTTTGCCGATCAATCGCTGCCAGGTTGACCAATGCGGTGCGGGAAAACGGCGGGAACAGGCATCAGGATCTGGGGCCGGCTTTGACCGGCCCGCTCGTACACCATCCGGCATCCGGGTCCGCACACGGCGGTTCCTTTGTTTGGAGCAAGCCGTGTCCAGAGATCTTCGTTGCTCAACAGCCATTGGCCATTCAGCGACTCGATCGACATGCCTGACTGAAGCGCCGGCTGCCTGACAGGCGCCACGGGGTTTAGCGCACGGTCAGCGCACACTAACGTAACCGTTCACAGGCCGCTTAGTTTTCGGGGATCAACTGTGGTGTCGATTTGCGGTTGAAGGCGGCGTGAACGGCGTTGTGGATGTATTCGAGTGGCCGGGTACCGAGGCGACGACAGGTTTCCACCACCGACATGATCACGGTCAGATTGCGACTGCCGGTTTGTTCTTCGGTACCGAAGCTGAGTTTGCGAAAGATGACCGATTTTCGCAGTGACTGTTCGGCCGCATTGTTGGTCGGCGAGACATCGTCATGGTGAGCGAACACAAACAGACTGCAACACTCGTTGCTCAGACGCCGACACGTTTCCGCTGTTTTCAGATGGTCACACTGCGAACCGTCCAGCAATGCCTCCAGAATCTCACTGCGAAGCCGTCGGTAGTGACCGTCGAACGTCGCACGCTCAATTTGCTGCGTCTGCAGCCGATTCCAGTGATGAATGAGTTCCTGTCCGGAAGACTTCAGTCGGGCACCTGCGTCGGCGGAACTCCTCCACGATCGACCATCGCTTGACCGCGTTCTCTCTTCGGGGCACTGATCAGGTGAGCCCGGCAGAACTGCCGGCAATCGTCATCCAGATGGCTGTATGCCGAATAGCGGTCACTGACGACGATGCCGCTGAAGTCCTCGCCCAGCGGGGCATGCACCTCATCGCGGGACCGCGACGGGCGAACCGCGAACAGTGTGCCGAGTGGTCCCACAACGGTCCACAGCCAGGCTTTGCGGCCGTTCTGACGCCAGCTGGTTTCATCAATGTTCAGAGTGGCGGAGTTTCGGACGTCCGCGACGATTTCGTTGTATCCCGCCTGCAGAGCTCTGCGTCCGATGCTCTGCAGACGGCTGATCTGGCCGTCGGAGACGTCCAGACAGAACAAGTCTCGCAACAGCGACGCGATCATTCTCTGGCTGAGTCGTCCCAGACTGCTCAGCAGTGTGACCGCCGCGACGACGTTGGGGCCGAAGCAGCCGCGGGACACGTCCGCTGGCGGTGTCCCGCGACAGCGGCACCCGCAGTCGGGGCACTCCATGGTGTGAATCTGATGTTCCGTGACAGACGGTCTCACGACAGGCAGATCCGTAACCTGATGCCGTTCGGGATTGGGGTCATCGCCGCTGAGTTTTGCACCACAGTCCGTACACGCGGTCGGCCGATGGTGTTCGACCCGCTCACAGTCTTCCGTGGGAATCAGTGGCCGCGTCCGTTTGGGATGGCCCGGCTGCCCGCCGCGTTTTCGCCCGGATTTCGGCTTCGGAGTCTTCGCCGGCTGCTGCCGGGGACCATCACTGGACGGCGGCATCGACGAGTTCCCCGAATTCATTCCCAGCTGCCGTTCAAGCTCTTCAATCCGCTTCTGCTGGGCGGCGATGATTCGATCCTGCTCGTTGACCCGATTGCACAGAGCTTCTACAAACGCCCGCACCGCAGGCGTCATCTCCGTCAGCAATTCCGGCGGGATTTCCGACATCCGTGTCATGCACGAGGTATCGCAAACTCCGACACTTTCTTAAACACCAATCTCGGACTGTGAACGGTTACGTGAGCTGTTCCTGCTGAGTGACAGCCCACCTGCAAATGGCTGTGGGCCCGTCTGCTCCGGCGAGCACCGCGATCAGCGATATCGTCACGACACTGATCAGCGGGTGATGTCTGTTGATTGTGGACCGGGGATCTTCGAGTGCTTCAAAGTGACAAACAATTTCCGACAGGTCAAATCGCTGGGAATCGGACACAGGACAACCTCCATGAATTCGGGGGAACGTTCATGGTGTCCTATGTACCTTCAATCCGCCTCAAGCGCAAGCCTTCCCAGATTGCCATTGCTTCCCAAAGTGCGCGCCGGCCGTGCGGAAGCTGCTGGTGGCTCTACTGCGGCGGTACGAGATTGAGCCCTATCGGCTGTACCGTCAGCGACATACAACCGTGATGGCTCGCGTCTCGGAACGATTCGTCGAAGAAACGCTCTGGCCCGAATTTCTCGACCTGTCCAGGGTGCTGGAAGAATATCTCAACGACGTGACCGACCGAGTCATTCAATCTGCGATTCACGGCGATGGTTCCGACATCGTAACTCGGAACGAACCAGCGGCAATTCCTCATGTGCCCAAGTAAGGTACTCACGCGCGATGCCAATAAAACCTCCCAAACCCTGGTGGAAGACCCTCGATGCCGATGATGTGTCCGAAGCCTACGAAGAAGCGACAGTGGATTGTTACGGGGATGAAGTCATTGGCGCTCTGGTTGAGATGACCATGCAGGAACTGGTGACACCCTTCAAGGGCAAGGCGCTCGGGCAGGTGGTTGACGTTGTGGAGGTGACGACGGCGTCTACGACGGACAACGACCTGGACTTTATCTGCAAGGTGAACGGCAAACTGTTTGCCATCGCTGCTCGCAGCGTGGAGCTTTCCAAACCGCTCCCGAATGGACACCTGCTGTTGGCGGCTCTGTTTGATTATCAAAGCCGTGGCTGAGTGATTTGGAGACACGCGCCAGTTCTCTTGTGCGCAGGTGGTGACACCTCCGCTACGGTTGAAACTCGGATGCCTTGGCAACCCGCGTCACGTCAGCTAGCACAGCGAGAATTGGAAGCGCGGGAATTTGACAACGGTTCGGCAGAAATCGAGACGTCGCCAATTTGGCGAAAGCCACGTTACCAGCTCTTTCCGCGCATCAACTCCACGGTCCGTTGTTCATAGTCGATTTCCAGTCGAAGAGGTGTCAGCAGCGCGGTCCCGATCAGGCAGTCGGTTCCGGGTGCGACGAGAACTCGCGTGCGAGTTTCTTCCTCCATCCACACGAACTCAACGAACCAGGCGTCATAACGAAACACCTGACTGGCTGCCAGGTCGGCAATGACGTCGCCCGCATGACCAAGAGTTTTCGACGGGTCGAACAAGCCGTCGCCAACCGCCAGCGCCCCGTCGAATCCTGTGTCGATCTGGAAGTGCATCGGCCCCTGGCCAAAATCGACGGTCAGAAATGCGGCGTTGTTGTCGTCAAGAAATCCGCGCACGGCTGCCCCCGACTCGAACCGCACCGCCGCCACCGATTCGAAACATGTGCGTCGGCCTAAGGCCGAATTTCTCGAAGCACGCAACTTCGAGTTCGCGGAATCGACTTGCCAGCACGTACTCACCCGATTCGGGCTCAACAGCAATCAGTTCACCGAAATGTTCCGACTCCAGGCGAGCTTTCAGGTGCGAATCGTAATACGTCTGAGCGCGCTCAGCGAAGTCGTCAAGTTCGTTCGTGTTCGTCATGAAAATTCTCCTTGCGAGATTCTATCAATCAATTTCGTTCACTCAAAAGTTGCTCGACGGAAAGCTCGACAAGATTCACTCATGCTCACGCCGCTCACGCGGTCCAAGGAAACGCAACTCCACGGCCAGCCCGCAGATCTGCTGCTCCGGAAGAACATCGCTGGCACCGCAGTTTCGTTATTGACTCTGCGTGGCGGTCACGGTCAACGTGGGGGAATCGACCGACCAGCACGGAGGCCCGATGACTTCATCTCTGAAGAGAGGGCCGTGATGATTGATTCCGTGAACGGTGCGAACGAGCGACGTCCGCGCTCCGACAATCCGCAGTTGGGCATCGGACCTGACGCACCTCAGAACGCGACGGCGAGCATCGATCAAGCCGGTCAGACAGCCTGCGACAATGCGTTGCCGGAACTCATTCCAGTCCGCATGCTCAACGAATTCACCTATTGCCCGCGTCTCGGGTATCTCGAATGGGTGGACGGCGAATGGGCCAGTAACCTGGAAACCATGGAGGGAACCTTCGGGCATCGTCGCGTGGACAAACCCGATCGGAAAACGGTCGAGAGTCCCGTGGCGAAGGAACAACGTGACGAAGATTCGCCGCCAGAACCGATTCATGCCCGATCCTTGGAACTGTCAGCTCCCGTTGAAGGCTTGATTGCGAAACTGGATTTGGCGGAGGTCGATAGCAACGTCGCCACTCCCGTCGACTACAAACGCGGCAAGGCACCGAAGATTCCGGAAGGTGCCTACGAACCGGAACGTGTTCAACTCTGTGCTCAGGGGCTGATCCTGCGAGAGAATGGTTTTCAGTGTGACAGCGGCGTCCTTTACTTTATCGCGTCGAAACAGCGAGTCACCATCGAGTTCACCGACGCACTCATCGCGCGAACTCGTGAGCTGCGCGACGAATTTCGGCGAACAGCGGCTGCCGGTCAGTTGCCCCCGCCGCTGGTCGATAGTCCCAAATGCCCCAGATGTTCGCTGGTCGGCATCTGCCTGCCCGACGAAACGAACCTGCTGACGGAAACCCCGGTCCCGCTCGCCGGTGACCCGCCGCGAGACCACGGACGCGTCCGCAAGCTGCTCCCTGCCCGCGATGATGCTTTGCCCTTGTATCTTCAGGCTCAGGGAGCGACTCTGGGGAAATCCGGTGATCGCCTGACGATCAAGGAACGCGGCGAACTCGTTGGCGAGCGCCGCGTGATGGACGTTTCGCAGGTCAGTCTGTTCGGCAACGTGATGGTTACCGCCCAGGCCCTGCGGGAACTGAACACTCGCGGAATTCCCGTCTGCCATTTCAGCTACGGCGGCTGGTTTCACGGGATGACCACCGGACTGGTACACAAGAACGTCGAACTCCGCATCCGCCAATTTCAGATCGCTGCGGACGCCGACGCTGCTCTGAAGATCGCCCGGCCGATCATCAGCGGCAAGATCCGCAATTCCCGAACGCTGTTGCGAAGGCACCTCGCCGGAGATTCTCCGTTGACGCTCGATCAACTGGACGACTACCGTCGCAAAGCGGAACGAGCCACCACCGCAGTAACCCTTCTCGGCCTCGAAGGTATGGCGGCGAAGACCTACTTCTCGGGCTTCTTTCAACTATTGAACAATCGCCACGGCTTCGACGTAAACGGTCGTAACCGGCGGCCTCCGCGAGACCCCGTCAACGCAGTGCTGTCCTTCGTCTATTCGCTGCTCGTTAAGGAACTCACGGTCGTGCTGCAGGGCATCGGCTTTGATCCGATGCTGGGCTTCTTACATCAGCCTCGCTATGGCCGTCCGAGTCTCGCGCTGGACGCCGCGGAGGAATACCGGCCGCTGATCGCCGATTCCGTGGCGCTGATGGTTTTCAACAATGGCGAAGTCGATGAACGGAGTTTCATACAGCGCGCGGGTGCTGTGACGATGACTGACAGCGGCCGCAAGACCGTGATTGCCGCCTTTGAGCGTCGACTGCAACAGGAAGTCACTCACCCGACGTTCGGCTACCGAGTCAGCTATCGCCGTATCCTGGAAGTTCAGATGCGGCTGCTGGCAAGAACCGTCACCGGCGAACTGTCTGAGTACGTCCCGTTCTGTACCCGATAATTCGTCTCCGTACCGAACTCAATGTCTTGGCCACGGAGGCTTCGTTAACGCGCTTTCGGGAACGCACTCATGAAGAACGTCTACCTCATCTGTTACGACGTTTCTGACCCAAAACGTCTGCGAAAAGTCTACAAGGCTCTCCAGGGAGCCGGCGAATCGCTACAATACTCCGTGTTTCGCTGTGAGCTTTCGCGTGAAGAACGACATCAGTTGATTGAACGTCTCTGGGAGCTTCTGAATCTCGCCGAAGACAGACTGCTCGTGGCGAATCTCGGTGTCAGCGGAACACGCGGGTCAGACTGCCTTCAGTACTGGGGCATTCCGCGTGAACTGCCTGATTCGACGCGTCCGATCGTTTTTTGACGTCCCGGGTTGGGATTCGAGCGGTGAAGTGGCGCGAAAACCCCCGTGACCCCTCGCAGTCGTAACCTGTTCTTTGGCAACCTATTAGAACTTCGCTATGCTTTATCAGGCTGCACCGATACGCGAGTGGACGGCACCACTCGCAACACCGTTCGTAACCCGTTATTCTGCTTGGAATAGCGACGCGAGCGGCCTCCGGCGTTGAAACACGCCGGCCCCATTGAAGCCTGATCCGTAGCCGCTGATGATGACGTCGGCCGAAGTCGCCTCCGGCGTTGAAACACGCCGGCCCCATTGAAGCGCTGGGCTGCCGGATACAGCGTGTGCGATGACGGGAACGCCTCCGGCGTTGAAACACGCCGGCCCCATTGAAGCGAACCCCGGCCTGAACTCCGACCGATGGTTACTCGCCTCCGGCGTTGAAACACGCCGGCCCCCATGAAGCCCAGTTTTTGAGCCGCAGCCACAGTTTGGCGGGGCAGGCCTCCGGCGTTGAAACACGCCGGCCCCATTGAAGCGAACCCTTCCGACCTTTGCTGAGCCTCCGGCGTTGAAACACGCCGGCCCCATTGAACCCAAAACGTTTGGTCAGCGTTCCGCCGGGACATTGTGGCCTCCGGCGTTGAAACACGCCGGCCCCATTGAAGCGAATGGGCTCTTCCAGATGCTGGGCATGAGGACAGCAAAAAGCCTCCGGCGTTGAAACACGCCGGCCCCATTGAAGCCTGCCGGCGGATACACTACGGGGCTTTTGTAGCCTCCGGCGTTGACACGCCGGCCCCATTGAAGCGTGCCTCTCGGCGTCCGGCGTTGAAACACGCCGGCCCCATTGAAGCCCCTCTTCAAAGCCTGGCTGTGTGGAGTAGTTGACGTTGCCTCCGGCGTTGAAACACGCCGGCCCCATTGAAGCCTACTTCATCTGCCATGCCTACATCCTCTGCCGTTGCAGCCTCCGGCGTTGAAACACGCCGGCCCCATTGAAGCATTGTCTGCCACCGGTACGTCGGCGTTGAAACGCCTCCGGCGTTGAAACACGCCGGCCCCCGGCGTTGAAGCCGGCCCCATAACGACAGCCGGAGACGACGAACACGAGTGGCCTCCGGCGTTGAAACACGCCGGCCCCATTGAAGCTGAATGAATTGACGGGTTGTCCGTTCCTCCTCGCCTCCGGCGTTGAAACACGCCGGCCCCATTGAAGCATGTTATGCGGACTTCTCTGGAAACATCCGAACGAAACACGCCGGCCCCATTGAAGCGACGGAGGGCGGACAGCAAAGTCAGTGTTCCGACTGGCCTCCGGCGTTGAAACACGCCGGCCCCATTGAAGCTGTGGCGTCAGCCGGCATTGTCCACAAGTCCTCGGCTCGGCCTCCGGCGTTGAAACACGCCGGCCCCATTGAAGCCGACGGCGTCGATGGCTTCCGGGATGTGCGGACTTCCGGCGTTGAAACACGCCGGCCCCGTCCGCCTCTTTTCGAACTGGCAATGCTCTTTTGCCTCCGGCGTTGAAACACGCCGGCCCCATTGAAGCTCGTCAATCAGAATCTTGTCAGGATTCAGACTGCCGCCTCCGGCGTTGAAACACGCCGGCCCCATTGAAGCTTCCAGTGAAGAACTGTCTTCAATTCAGATGCCGGGGGGCCGGCGCAGCGACCGTTCATTGATTGACAGTCTGCCAGCCGCATTTGACCGACTCCGGGTTCACGCAACTGTCCGGTCATGATTGCAAAGAAGAAGACCAGTTCGAAACTGCTGATCCCCGCGAGCGGAGAAAAATGAGGCATTCAGGCTCATCGCAGTAAAGTTGCGAAACGCATCGGTGTCCGCCTCTGCCAGCATAAACCGGCGGTTGAACCGGCGGACTGCCACCTTCTGAACGCGTTTCGGCAAGCAACGGACGAGAACAGAGATGCGCGGTGGCACCACCGGCCACCGTGCAGACGCTGTAAGCGTCCGCAACGGCAGCTGGTCGTCCGCCGCTCACGAAACCTGCGGGCTGGAGCACACGCAGGAAGTCCGTGGCGGCGCGGTTACAGCAAGCCAAACGGACCGAAGATCGCGTCGTCGTCATCCGACGCCTGGTTGAACTGAATCCAGAACAGCGAGAGGAAATCAAGTTCCAAATTGTCCGGGTTGCTGCTGCCGTTGAAGCCTCCGCCGCCGAGGCCCAGACCGTCTTCCTCGCTGCCGGAACCTCCGATGGCGCGGTTGATGATGACGGGCTCCTGGCCAGCGTCAGAGTCGAATCGTCTGCGGCGGCGAGTGCTCCGCCCTGCCCGTTGCCACCAACTTCTCCATCGCCGCCCCGCGCGTATTCAGCAGGAACGACGATGAGGAAACCGCGGCGGCGGACGTCGGAAACCAGCCAGCCAGTTCAATTCGGAAGAGCGCCCAGACCGCCGCCCTGACCAATGCCGCCAACACCGGTTGCGCCGCCACTGCCGCCCTGAGCCGTGTTCGCAAGGAAAACGTCGTCGCGAACTCTCAGTTTGGCCCCGGCGAGTCCCGCGATCGCGCCGCCGGAGGCACTCCCGCCGTCGCCGCCTTCAGTTCCGTTTCCACCGATGGCTCGGTTGCCGGCGTAGGTGTTGCGATGCAACCGAGCGTCTCCGCCGTTGGAAACCGAAATCGCGCCCGCCGCCAGCTGGTCCACCCGCAAGCCCCGTATCACCGCCGCTGCCTCCAAGGGCTGAGTTGCTCACAAACGTACTGCTTTCCACGATCAATTCCGACGGTGCCGATCCAAATGGCGATACATCGCTGCTGTTGATGGCTCCGCCAAATCCCGCACCGCCACTGACTGCGTCGCCGGTCCCGGTGCCTCCCGTGACCGTGTTGCGAAGGAATTCGCTGCGTTCAACGTTCAACACTCCGGCGATGTTCAGGATTGCACCGCCACCGCCCAGACCGGAAAACGCTTGGCCTTCGAAGTGCCCCAGTTGAGCAGAAGCCGAATTCTGCACAAAGGAACTGCGGTCAATGTGGACCTCGGGCTGTCCCGACTGACTGGGAAACCGCAATTCAGCGCCTTCCCGACTTTCCCATCGGTAATCAAGGGGCTCGGAGGTGCCCAGTACGAATGGGTCCGAGTACGCGTCCATGATCCAGCTGCCGGTGACGCCGGCGTATTTGCCGGTGCTCGAGTCCGGCTGAACGACGAACTCGGCGATCCAGTGCGCTTGCACCAGTACATTTAAACCGCCTTCTGCCGGACCCCTCACCGTCAGTTTGAAGAATCCCGGTTCGGCCGCTCCGAATTCGGTTCTTCCATACTGTGTGACCAGCGAATCTCCGTCGGAATCCGTGAAGACAAACGGTGCAGCGCTGCCGAATTCTCCCGTGAGTGTCATTAAGTCAGCCGTGTCCGTCTGAACCATTCCCATGCCGGTGTGAGTCAGTGTGGTCCCGCCAATCGTGAATGTCCCTTCGATATCGTGCGGTCGTGGTTCCTGCCCGGGCAACGGAACACCCTGCGGAGCGTTCCCGGATCCCTCGACGCTGAACGAGACGGCTTCCGCGGTTGCTCCGAGGTCGGAAGTGATGGCTCCGCCGGCCCCGATCAGGACTCCGTCTGACGAATTCCCCGCGAACTCACTGCGGGAAATGTTTAACGTGCCGCCGAACTCGTTAGCAATCGCGCCTCCCGCCGTCACCAGGCCGCTCGCCGTGTTGCCTGTAAACTCCACACGAACCAGTTCGACAGTTCCGCCCAGATTGTACAGTCCGCCGCCAAACGCGAACGGCCCACCCTCCGCGTAGCCGGGAGCGTCGGTGGACAGACCGTCCGCAATGGTCACATCTCGGATCGTCACGTCGGGCGCTGAGTCAATCACCGCCTGACTCGGAGTGACGAACGGGTCGTCGGCGAGTTCTGCCGGCAGGACCAGGAAGACTCGCGTCGCATCCTCACCACTGATCGTCAGCCTGCTGGCTCCCGGGCCATCAATGAGCAAATCGTCCGTAATCACGAGTTGACTGGACAATTCAATCGTGCCTCGCGCTGCAGGGCGGAAGCGGACGGTGTCTTCGCCGGGAGCCGCGTTCGCCGTATCAATCGCGGTACGCAGAGAACCCGGTCCTGAATCGTGAGTGTTGGTGACCCAGATCGGACTGCCACTGAGCATCAACCGAGCCTCGAACAACTCCGCAGCACACTTCGCGCTGTTTCGCATCGCTCTTCGCCGACGCTGATCCGCCGATCCTGAAAGGCGACGACACACGTTCCGCACGAATCCGATCTCAGTCATTTCCAGACTCCGTGAAGGGCGACAGAATACAGAAAGCTCACGTCAGCAATTCGCAACAGCGAACGATGGATTCCGGAGTTCGTGATTCCGGGTGTTGCTGGAATCTTCGAGTCAGTACACAGCTCGATGCTTCGGGGCGTGAAATCGGCGCACTTCATGCAGCCGGCAGAGTATGCGGCACATGTCCCAACCGGCCCCACATTTTTCTCGGAGACGTTCTCAGGGTTCATACGAGCACGGAAAACTGATATTGCCGTCGCCAATAGCGCATTAATTGCAGTTGACGGGAATTCCGGACAAAGAATTTCCGGCGACGAGAGATTTCCTGGAGACCGACGTCTGCGGCTTGCGAAGTGTGGTGGTGGTGCGAGCGGTGGTGCGAGCGAAGCAAAGCCCGAAATGACCCGGCCGGCGACCAGGCCAGGATGCCCGAAACCGACATCGTTCGGGATTCGCGACGTCCTCCACGTGAATTTACGGCAGCCCGATGGCCCGACTTCTCCACGGGGTGGATGGATGCACGGTGAATCCGTCCTGCAATTCTGATGGACCGGAATCTCCGCCAGCGCTATGCCCAGAGTCCGGAACCGACGGTCGCGGGCCGGAGTTTCAGGGCGTGACGAGGCGCGACATCGCCGTGGTTGCGCGATGCGGGAGGGGAGTGCTCCGGATGCTGAGGATCGTCCAGAACCGGTCGGCTGCCATTCAGAGAGTCATTGACAGTTTGCTGCGAATGTGGCTTTAGTGAGAGGAACGGCAATCAGTGTGGATGGTCAGGATGGAGATTTCGGGATCGGTGCCGGTTTGGAAAACGAAGGTCGATAAGTCAGGTCGAGTGCCGCTGCCCGTGGAGCGGCGTGACGCGATGCAGGCGGCTCCGGGAAGTGAACTGGCTTGGATTCGGACTGACGAAGGCATCCGGCTGGAGCATCTCGACGATCTGATCGTCCGGATTCAGGGCGACTTCGAGAGCCTGTCTCGGCTGATGGTGAGTGGTCGGACGAACTGAGCTGCTCCGTTTCCGCTGAGGAACGAGCGGGCTTCGTGCTGAGTCAAACTGACGATCCTCCGGCACTGTCGATCTGTCACACGGTCACCGACTGAAGGACTCAAGGCAGGTCGGGCCACCGTATGCGGATCGATCGGATCGAAGCCGGGATAGTGATGCGTTTGATCGTGCGATTTCAGGAGAGCCGCTCTTTGATATTGTCCAGCGAGAACCGGCTCGCTCGTAACTGCTGAATCCACTGACAACGGTCGACTATGTCGGTCGAATAGAGTTGGTGACGGGACGCCACCAGTTCCGCAACCTGTAACTCAACTATACCGCGAGCGGGGCAGAATGAGACATTCGGGCTCGCGGGAGTAAGAAGAGCGAAAAGTATCGGCGTCCGCCGCGGCCAGTATATTCCTCCGCGCGGCGGGAGGTGTGTGATTGCAGCCTGCTCGGAACGATGACTTCGAGCCTGCTGCCGGAACGCCGTTAATCGAAATGCCGTTAAACAGTGTGACTTTATTAAACAGCCCGCTGCCCCGCAGCGGGCTGTTGTTCTATTCGCCGAAACAGTTTCGGACGGAACTCCGACGAAATCGCAGTCACCGCGCGACAGACAGGCCGGCTCCGGCGTGACATCCCGAAGAGTGATCGATGTCCGATCACACGTGTGGCCTTTCAGGATTGCTGACAGCAGGCTTGTGATGAAGAATTCGCGCTGAAGAAGTGTGTGTTGAATGCGCCGATGTGTGCGACGGCCGTGATGACGGTCGCGGGGCCGGCGGGGCGAATGGTTCGGGCCGATGACGACAAGCCCGCGAACGCAGCTGTCGCTCAGGCGTCGCAACCGGCGAGTACAACCGTCATGGCGGCGGCCGTGCAGCGCGAGCAGTCGAGAGGCCGAAGCGGCAACATGAGCAGCTTGTTCTGCAGGAACGGCATTGTCACGGGCACGCGGACGGGACGAACGGCGTCGTGAGTCGAGCCCGGCCCCGGCGATGAAGTCAACCGTCCGCGTGGCAGCCATTGACGGTCCGCCGATACGGCACGGTCGGGCGACGCGCGAAAGCGGACTGACGTCGCGAGGCTGACTGGTGTTGCGATCGGTCGCGGCGGCGTGGTTTCAACGCGCGATCATTGGTCGGTTGGTGAACTCGCTGTGCCGGCTGCCGGCTGGCGCTTGATGTCGAAGGTCTGATCGAAGAACTCCAGCATTCGATTGAAGCAGTAATCGTTGACAACCTGGGCGAGGTCCATTCCGTGGGGCCAGCCTTCGAGACGTTCGTAGCGCGATTCCACTCCGGCTTTCTTTAACGCTGCGTCGAGAGTATCGGCTTGTTCCACGGGAACGAGATCGTCCAGCGTTCCGTGGAAAGTCAGCGTTGGCGGATCGTCGCTGGTGATGTGCGTCAGCGGCGACGCGGACCGATACGCTTCCGTAGCGTCATCGTAGGACCGGCCAATGAAGCTGGTGACCAGTTCGTGGCTGCGGGCATACGGCGTTGTGAGATCAACCGGGCCGTAGAAGTTCACGACGGCCTGAACTCGACTGCTGACATCAAAGTTGCCGCCGCTGCGATCAAAGTCCGGAACATCCGACGAATAGCCGACCATCATCACCAGATGTCCGCCGGCAGAACCTCCCGCAGCAGCGATGCGATTCGGATCGATGTGATATTCGGCGGCATGTTTGCGGACCCATCGCACAGCGCACTTGGCGTCCTGAACGGCTGCCGGAAACGGAGCGATACCGCTGAGCCGATAGCTGATCGTTGCCACAACGTAGCCCTTTTCGGCAAATCGAACACCGTAGTAGTGATAATCTTCGCGGCTGCCTCCCTTCCATCCGCCGCCGTGAATAAACACCAGCACGGGAACGTCGTCCTTAAGTCCTTTGGGAGCGTACAGATCCAGTTGCAGCGACGCGTCGCCGACTGTTCCGTATTCGATTCCACGAGTGACCTGCACAGTTTCGGGAACAGGCAGTTCCCGGTCCAGCAACTTCAATTGTCCGCTGGCGATGGCCAGTTTGATCAGTGTTGCCGACGAATAGCCGTCCGGCGGTTCTTCACCGGACGCTGGAACCAGTGACTGCACGGTGACGCCCGCGGCAAGCGCAATGGCAATCATCGACGACAGATGTTTGGTCGAACGAAGGCGTCTGATCGGACAAGGTCGCCGGCGGAGGACTCGGTACGTCATTCCGGATTTCCTGTTGAAAGGTTGTCAGGCCGCGTGACGGCAAGCTCCAAACCCACGGCCTGAGTGATTTCACCTCCGGCCGAACCGGGGCCGGTGCGTTCTTCGTAACCGCCGACTCGAAAGTCGAAACTCGGAACCAGATAGCCGAGTTCGCCATTGGCCAGGCCGATGATGGCCCTCAGGCGACCGGTCATTTTCTGAGTGACCCGAAAGCCGATGTCCGGCAGCAGTTCGCCGGGGACCGTGATGAACTGTGCATCGCCGATCCAGACGACGCTCATTTCCGTGCGCACATGACCGTCGTGCATTTCGACCGGTCCCGGCGCGTTTTCCAGGAACGTGCGAACGGATTCTCCCGTCACCGGGTACTCAACGGTTCTCGTTTCGATCGACAGTGTTTCCGATTCGGAAGCGACCGAATTGGCGGCTGCCTGAACGACAAACTCCGTCAGCCGTCGCCCCATCTCTTCCGCGGCCGCCTGAGTTCGAAATCGCGTGTCAGGAGTCAGCATGCCTCCCAGTGCGCCGTTCAGGAATACCGACTGCCCTCCCAGCCGCGCCGACGTTTCCCTGCAGAGTGTTCCGACAAAGTCCGGCGACAGAGCACGGGTCTTGTCGAGTTCTATGACCTCCGGATGGCAGGCCAACTGAATCACGTTGACGATCGGCCTGCCGTCGTCGCCGATTACCTGCAGCACGTTGACCGTGGGATCCAGAACTCCCGGATCGCGCCCGTTTCGCACGAGGTCAACAACCCGGCCGCCATCAAGCGGCATTTCCGACGAACCCAGCCGCAGCCCGGCGACCCCGGTCATGTTCGCGGCCGCGTTCATCACGGCGGCTTCCGTCCGATTCAGAATTCTCGCCGCGTAGCGTTCCGGGTAGTGGCCATAGAATCCGATCGTGTCGACATTCGCGTGCGTGTGCGACATCGCGATGATCACATTCGGAAACCCCTTCTCCGCAAGCGAATCGCGAAGCTTCTGAACATCCCACGGCCCGAGCCCGAAGACGTCCAGGCCGGCGATGACAACTTTCCGTTCGCCACGTTCAAACACGGCCACTCGCGCGAATAGATTTTCGCCCAACGAAAGCAGCGATCCCTTACCGTCCGGCAGCAGGTCATCGAAGCGTTCCGGAGCGATACTTTCCTCAGCCGTTCCAACACGCAGTTGCATCGGCACCCCTGACCGTGGCGGCGCCTGCAGTTGTCGGCGCAGGTCGATTCGTGCGTTTGGATGATCGACCGGGACTCGCCGCGGCTGCGGCTGAAAGTAGATGACACCCGTCGTCGCACCGTCCGGGCGACAGATGAACTTCAGTCCGCGCTGCGTGTAGTCCAGATACTGCTGAGTCTGAAACAGAACCTCCGCTTCCGGAACACCCAGCGTTCGTTCGATCGTCGCGCGGTCCGGATAGTCTGGATCCGCTGATGCCGCAGTAACGAGTTCCAGCCGCGAATTCCGGAAGTACAGCCGATCGCTGAGCGCCGGATTGCCGACCGCCGGATAGCGCAGATCCTGCGGAGAGCGCGTTTCGACTGGCGAGTCACCGAGTGCTGCACGCACCTCATCGAGCGTTGCGCGACCGACGACCAGACCGCGATAACTTGGCGCGTCCGGCATGTCGCCCGCGCTGACCATGTGGGAACACCAAACCGCGGCAAGAACGGCGGCGATGACGAAGCCGCTACGGAAGATTCGAAACCTCATGCAGCCACTCATTTCGTACGCGCAGGAATCGATCATGACGGATATGGTTTTCACCGACGTCCGGCCCATGCCACCGGTTTCAAGCGGTCACTCCGGAAATAATGTTCCGTCGCTGCGGACTCACGATGAGACACCGACCGTGCGTGTACACCGACAGCGGATCATCCTATCGACGGAAAACCAGCGTGGTGATCGACCACGGCTGACCGTGAAAGTCGTACTCCAGTTCCCCATAAAGCGCGACGTGGCCGGATTCGGGAACAGCAGTTCTGCCAACGCTCTTGCCGTTGATGACATCCAGTTCCTGCGATTCCCACTGGTCATCACGAAAATCCATGTCGGCGGAATGAGCCACCCAGAGTCGCGTCTTGGCCGGCTGCTGGTCACTGGTCATTGTCAGAGAAAGACCCTGAGAACCTTCGGTGAAGTCCCAGGAAATCTTCGGCATTTCCACACCGGCCGCCACGTGACGGAAGAAGACCGCCAGAGTCATTAGCGCCGCATCACGACCGTCGTCAAGGCCGTGGCCGGCGTTTGGAACCTGCCGGATAAACCTGCTTCCCGACAGGTCGTCAAAGTAGAGATTCATGGAATCGACGACCCAATAACGGTCGTTTGTGCCGACGATCAGCAGCTTTGGCAGAGTCAACTGTTTGCGGTAGGTATACGGGTCCATCATCATTCGCAGGGCAATTTCGCGAGGCGTTTCTTCCACATCGGGCGCCTTGATAAGTCCCTTGCTGGTGTAGTCAACAATCTGTTCGCTGTATTCGCCCCACGTGTCCAGTTGATGCTTCATCTGAGCACGAAAGTTCAGCACGTCGATCACAATCGGAGCCGTCGCGACGATGCGATTATCCACAACGGGAGTCAGCCAGCTTGTCCAGCCGCGCTTGGAACCGCCGGTGATAACGAAATGTTCAACGGGCTGATCCCATTCGGCCGAAAGCTGCTGGACGGCGTCCATAGTCTTGACGGCACTCTTGACCATCGGAAACAACAGCGGCCAGGTATCGTCACCGGAATTCAGATATTTCAGCCACGTGTCCGTAATCAGATCGTCTTCCTTCCGGCCGCCGAACAGTGGCTGATTCGGCACCTGGTGCAGCATGACGACGCGTGCACCGCAGGCGGCGGCCAGTTGCAGGCCCATGCTCATATCATCCCTGTCGGGCGCGCTGGGGACGCTGCCGCCGGTGACAAACAGCAGGGCATGGCTGGCAAACGCGAGATCCTTCGGTTCATAAATCTCGACGGCGTGCTTCCAGACAATATCGTGCCATTCCTGTGAAGTCAGCGACAACTGGTAGACAGTTCCGGCGTCCAACTTCGTTTTTGAAGTCACCTTCCACTCAAACTTCGGTTCCGGTCGGCCAACGTAACGAAATATCGCGTCGGGGACGCCGCCGCCGGGAGCAGTCTTCAAATTGTCCGCCTGAACGTGACCGGCGACACAACACAGCAGAAGCAATAACGCAGCGACCGACTTCATGAAATCCCCCACAACGCAGAAGTCCGAAGGAAAAACTCTGAAAGACCAAGAATCGCCCGGCCGCCCGAATCGTCACTCCGCAAGCGGCGACACATTGCTGTGTGGGACAAAACGGATTCCGCCGCCGACACCCCACGATCCGCGACAAAACGCTCAGCGGCGCGGCATCACTTCGTCACGAGATCGATTCGTCCCATATCGGAAGGTTCGCCGCGTTTGACGGTCACTTTGAATGTGGACGTCTTTTCGTCGGAATACTTTCCCTTCAGTTGATCCGGGCCGCTGTAACTTCGTGAGAACAGGTCCATCTTGCCCCACATGAATGTCAGCACGTAGTCTCCTTCCGGAACACCATCGCCCGTTTCATAGGTGGAAATTTCAAACTTGCCATCTTCGCCGGTCAGAGCGGAGGAAATCGTCGTGTGTTCCTGATCGAACCCGGCAACGTTGTGGCATTCGACCTTAAGCGGCGTTGTCGCCGGAACCGCAACGCCATCGACGAATACCTGCCCGGTCAGCCCGGATGTTTCCTTGCGATACGGCGGCTCTTCGCCCGAACAGCCGGCCAACAGCAACATGATAGTGCCGATGAATATATACTGGCCGCGGCCGACGCCGATACTTTTCGCTCTTCTTACTCCCGCGAGCCCGAATGTCTCATTCTGCCCCGCTCGCGGTATAAACCGGCTGGCAGATGCCTGTCGGCGGCTCCGATCCGTCCGAATTCTCTCAGTCACAAAATTCATGAAACACCTGTCAAACTGGTTCATCCGGAAACCGGAGTACTGGTTCCATTGCGTTTCTGTACCGACGGGCCGACACAACCCTGGTTACGTCAGTACCGGACTGCCTCTGAATCGCTCAGCCTGTGGCCGAAGGCCGCACGCAGCGATTCAGGGTGCCGCGGAAACGCCGGCCGCAGTGGACAGCGACCGGCACTCCGGACGTCGCGTCAGCCTGCGTGTCAGAATTCGCCCAGGACTTCGCCCTTGCTGCGAGTAATCAGCCCGGCAAATATTCCCGCGTCGATATTGGCACTCAGGAAACGAGCGGAACCATCCATCAGCAACACCTGAGCTCCACCAACGTGAAAGCTATAAAGTCCGGCTCCACGGGCGTTCGAGCAATTAATCGGACACGGTCCACCGTTAGGTGCGAATGGCGAAGGCGTACCGTCGTAGAGGGCACCCGCAATCCAGTTCTCTCCGTTCAGAAGATCGGACCAGGCACCGCCGTTCGTCGTTCCCAATACGGTTGTATAAGTTCCATTTCCCTGATGCCGACTGTCGTAAATGGTGGTTCCTCCCACACGTTCACCGACGGCGATCGTGTTGGACGTCCCGTCCGTGAAGTCGCGCATTTTGGTCGTATCGTCGCTGCTACCCGTGGGATTGGACGGGTTGAAACCGACTGCGTTCATAGCACCGCCGCGGTTGCCGCCGGGATTTCCTTTGTACGCGATCACCGCGATTCCGGCACGAACTCCCGTGGTCGGCGTGTAGTCACTGCGAGCAGCGGTCCAGGTTAGAGGAAAGCCGGCCGGAGTCAAGTCGTACGTGTGCAGAACCATTCCCGGTGTCGACGGGCAAAGATAGACCTGCAGAGGCGTCTTGATGGCCGCCTGCTGGCGGGCAATGGATGATGCGGGGCCAAATCCGAATGCCGCTGCCTGGTCATACGCGGGAATGTTGGGGTCCAGTTCACGCCACAGATTCGCCTGTTCCAGATAAGGCAGGATCTGCACGCTCCAGACGGAGGAATTGAAATCGGCTCCCAGCATCCAGGCAAAGGGAAACGACAGGTGGGCATCGTGATAGTTGTGCAGAGCCAGACCCATCTGTTTCAGATTGTTCTTGCACTGAGTCCGCCGAGCAGCCTCACGCGCCTGTTGCACCGCCGGCAGCAGCAGCGCGATGAGAATTGCGATGATCGCAATCACTACCAGCAATTCGATGAGCGTAAAGCCCCTCGCGCGTTTTAGGTTTCGTTTGTCTTGTCGCATCGAACACGCTCCTGAACAGGACTGGGGAAAGAAGATCCCGAACTACAAACCGAAGGAAACACAGTAAACGATACGTGTGAGATGATTACGGTGTTCGCTGCGAAATCCTGATGAACATCGCGCACGCATCCGCGAGTCAGGAACCCGCCAGTGACGGCAAAGTTGCGGAGCATCTGCGGTGCGGGTGCATTCTTAAGCGAACAACGCAATAACCGACCGGTCGGTCGGCTCAAGCTTAGCAAGCGCTTGAAACGAATTCAAATGGACATGCATCGGTCAGTCCATCGCGCCGCGTTCCAGCGACTCCTGCCTTGGAACGCACTGCCGTAAACGTTCCGATTTCCGAACGGTCATGTTTCACTGCGAGTGGATCGGCAGGCAGAGCTTGCCGGGCACGGCGTTCCAGGGCTGGAGCCATGAGCCACTGGAACGAGTGAAGCCGCTTCGGTGGCGTTTGGCGGCTATTCGCTGTTCAGCAGACCGGCAAGGATGAATCGGCTGGTTTCTTCGGCGACTTGTTCCGCGGACAGGCGGCCGCCTGGGTCGAACCAGCGTGAGATTCCCAGCACCGTGGCGAGTACGTTGAGTGCCGCGACATCAACGTCAAGGTCTCGCAGTTTTCCCTGTAACCGCAGCTCATTCAGGCACTGCCGCAGAAAATTCAGGTAATGCCGTTTTCGGGCGATGATGTGCTGACGATGGTCCGGATTCAGAGCGGGCAGTTCTTCAGTGAGAATCGTGATTTCGCGGACGTATTCGGTCATTCCGGCGTGGCGATTCAACAGGAACCGCAAACGGTCTTCGGCATCGGCAATTTTCCCGGCGGGTTCAATCACGAACGATTCGACCGTGTCCATGGCGAACTGCATGATCGCGAACAGCAAATCCTTCTTGCCGGTGATGTAGTGGTACAGCCCGGGTTTCGTCAGGTCGACGGCCTGAGCGATGTCATTCATCGACGTGGCGTCCAGTCCCTTTTGAACGATTAGTTCCGCCGCTGCCCGGTAGATCTCAGCAGTGCGATCACGCTCCAGCGGCTTTTCGGTCGGCAGTGTTTCCAGCGACGTGGCTGTCATTGCGAGTTGCAGGCCCTTGCAAAGTGGTGAGTATTCTGGTTAGCTCCAGGCGTCCCGACTGTCCGGTCGGTCGGTTTTCAGTTTTTTGAAAATAGCCAACACGATTGCCGATTGCAAATGCACGCGGGAAACATACGAACACTGCTGATCGCGGGAATCCTGTCGATGAACAATGCGTTCTGCGGCGGCCAGGAGCGGCAGCTGATCATTCATGCCGACGACGCCGGCATGTCACATTCGGTTAACGTCGCTACGATCGAAGCTCTGGAAACCGGCATCGTCACGTCGGCCAGCATCATGGTTCCTTGCCCGTGGTTTTCTGAGTTTGCGGAATACGCGAAGAATCATCCGGAATACGACTACGGCATTCATCTGACGCTGAACGCGGAGTGGAATCATTACCGCTGGGGGCCTGTGACATCTCGCGACAAGGTGCCCAGTTTAATCGATGAGAACGGTTACCTATGGGACAACGTGGCTCAGGTTGCCGCTAACGTCCGTGCGGAAGAGGTCGAAACGGAGCTGCGGGCTCAAATTGATCGGGCGAAGGCGTTCGGAGTTCCGCTGTCGCATCTGGACACTCACATGGGAGCACTCGTCAGCCGGCCGGATCTGGTGGAAGTTTATGCTCGCCTGGGAATCGACTACAACCTGCCGATCCTGTTCATTCGAAAACTGGATGACGCCACGGCGGCTCAGTATCCGGCGATGAAGGAGGCAGCCGATCAGATCGTCAGGACACTGGACGCCAGCGGTCTGCCGGTGCTGGATTCGCTGTCGCAGTTTTATGGCGGGGATACTCACGAGCAGCGCACCGCCAGCTACTACGAGTCTTTGAAGAACCTGAAACCCGGTGTCAGCGAACTCATCATTCACTGCGGGATCGACAACGAAGAACTGCGTGCGATCACCAACAGCTCCGCTCGCCGGGACGGTGATCGTCGAATCTTCACGTCGGACGAAATGCGAAGCTTTCTGTCGGAACAGAAGATCGGGCTGCTGACGTGGAAGCAGTTTCGCGGGCAGGTCTCTGAAAAAGCGGCACCGAAGTAGCGGCGTGACTCCGCGAACGGCAACACGACTCTCGATGACGGACAGAATCCGCCGCGGCAAGGTCGACGAAATTACGAACCCGGTGCGTCGTACAGAGCTGCCAGAGCACCTTCGAACTGGCTGATGACGAACCGGCGGCGCACTTTCAGTGTGGCGGTCAGTTCGCCGCTTTCCATCGACAGCGGTCGGCTGAGCACCAGAAACCGCTTGACTCGTTCCGGCGGACTGACGGGCTGCATCACGGCGGCGATCTTCTGTTCGAAAAACGCGGCGATGTCCGGCGACGTGATGAAGTCGCCTTCGACGTCCACTGACCAGCCGCGCTGCCGGCATTCGTCGTCCAGCATCGCGGCGTTCGGAACGATCAGCGCGGAAATGAAGGGTCGCGCGTCGCCGTAGACGACGGCCTGATCAATGAACGGTTCGCTGATCAGCAGCCGTTCGATTTCCGTGGGAGCCACATTCTTTCCGCCGGACGTGACGATGATGTCCTTCTTGCGATCCGTGATGTACAGGTACCCGTCGTCATCGATCGTGCCGACGTCTCCCGTATGCAGCCAGCCGTCGGCGATCGTTTCGTTCGTCGCTTCAGTGTTGCGCCAGTAGCCCCGCATCACGTGAGGTCCGCGAGTCAGCACTTCGCCGTCCGCGGCGATCCGCACTTCCACACCCGGCAGAGGCCGGCCGACGGAACCAAGGCGATTGGCGAACACATTGTTGAAGCTGATCACCGGCGACGATTCCGTCAGGCCGTAGCCCTGGTAAAGAGGAATGCCGCATTCCTGAAGTCCTGCCGCGATGTATTTGGGAAGCGGAGCTCCGCCGGAAGACAGGTGATCCAGACGCGGGCCGAATAGCTTTCTGAGTGTGGTGCGGCGTTCATCCAGCGGCAGCGAGGCCACGGACGACCAGACCTTTTCGTAGAACCGCGGCACCGCCGTCATCCATGTCGGATGCGTCATCGTCAGATCGTCGAGCAGGACATCGACCGGACCGCCGACGCAGATCGTGCCGTTGGTGTACATCGTCTGGTACAGATCAACGGTTCTGGCGTAGATGTGACTGTAGGGCAGCCAACTGAGAATCACGGCCGACGCGTCGTAGCCTCCCGTCGTTCCTGTGACGACGGCGTTGGTCAGCAGGTTGTCGTGAGTCAGCATGACTCCCTTGGGATTGCCGGTCGTGCCGCTGGTGTAAATCACGGTGGCCAGGTCGTCGCTGGTGACGGTGTCTTCTCGGTCCAGCACCTGGTCTTTCCAGTCATCCGTCGGAAGACAGTTGTGGATCACTTCCGGCCAGGTCCGAAGTTCCAGCTCCCGTGACGGCTGCAGAGATTCGGGCAGCGGTTCGAAGGAGATCAGAAACTCAAGGTCTGGCAACTGATCCAGAACGTCAAACACCTTCGCCGCCTGTTCTGCGCCGCTGACGATGACTCCCCGCGATTGCGAATGGCCGACCTGATAGGCGACCTGTTCGGGTGTCAGCGGAGCATGCATCGTGACGCCGGCGGCTCCGCACGACAGCACGGCCAGGTCCGCAAGGATCCATTCGACACGATTTTCAGATAGGATACCGATGCGGTCGCCGCGATTGATGCCAAGCTGCAGCAAGCCAAACGTCGCTCGGTCGGCAAGATTTCGTGCGTCGTGCCAGGACAGATCGTGCCAGAGTCCGTCTCGCTTGTAACGAATTGCAATGCGCGGCCCGAGAGCGCTGGCGGCGGAGCGGTGCATGGTACAAAGCGTGCCGTCGGCCATCGGACTCTTTCTGTCGTCAATCACCCAGCCGTTCGAAGATTGTGGCGACTCCCTGCCCCTGGCCGACGCACATCGTCGCAAGTCCGTACCGGCATCCTTCGCTTTGCATCCGGTGCAGCAACGTGACCGAAATGCGGCACCCGCTGGCTCCCAGAGGATGTCCGATGGAGATCGCTCCGCCGCGTGTGTTCACGCGTTTTTCATCGATACCCAGCCGCTTCAATACGGAAAGCACCTGCACGGCGAACGCTTCGTTGATTTCAATGCAGGCCATGTCGTCCAGCGACAGGCCGGCTCGCTTCAGAGCCTTGTGAACGGCCGGAACAGGTCCGATTCCCATCTCGCACGGTTCGACGCCCGCGACGGCCATCGCCTTCACGCGAGCCAGAGGCTTCATTCCGAGTTCGCGGGCCTTGTCTTCGGACATCATCAGCACAGCCGCCGCTCCCACGCTTAGCGGAGAACTGTTTCCGGCCGTGACCGAGCCGCCGTGAGGATTGAACACCGGCGGAAGTTCCGCCAGCGCCGACACGCTGCAGTCGGACCGAACACACTGGTCGCGAGTCAGCGGGATTCTGCGGCCTTCGTCGTCGCGTCCCCAGGTCGGGATAACTTCATCGCTGAACGCGCCGGATTGAAATGCCTGATCGGCAAGTTCATGGCTGCGACACGCGAATTCGTCCTGCTGCTGACGTCCGATTTCGTACTTCACGGCCAGGTATTCGGCTGTCATGCCCATGTTCATCATCGCTTCGCTGTTACGGCGGAACAGTCGCGGCGACGGGTTGTAATCCTTATCCATGGGAATATGGTGCATGTGCTCAACACCGCCGGCGATCTGGATGTTTTCGCATCCGGCCGCGATGCTCATCGCACAGTCGTTGATCGCCTGCAGGCTGGATGCGCAGTTGCGATTGATGGTGACGCCGCCGACTTCGATCGGCAGTTCGGCGATGATTGCGGCGTTGCGAGCGATGTCGAACCCCTGTTCGCCCTGCTGCTGAACACAGCCCCAGCGAATATCTTCGATCAGGTGCGGATCGATGCCCGACCTGTCAACGATCGCTTTCATGAGTTCCGCGGAAAGATCGTCGGAACGAGTATCGCGGAACAACCCCTTGTCCGGCGACGCCTTCGCAATGGGTGTCCGAATGGCATGCGTGACGACGGCACTGGTCATATTGATGAGATTCCCGAGAGCGGTTGGTTGTTAAGGGCTGCCCGTGCAATTGTTTCGGCGACTGTTGTTTCGGTTAATGCGCCGTTTTCCAATTTGTCCTTTCCGCGTGCATCAGCCGCCGAACTTTGTTTTCGGAACCTCCAGCGGATAGAAGCGATCGCCGGACGACGCCATCTGCTTCAGCATCTCCGGAGCTTCAAACCGTTTTCCGAGAGACTCGTACTTCGCGGCACGATCGACAATCGCGGCGGCTCCTTCGTTGTCACACCATGCCAGCAGGCCGCCTCGAAACGGCGGAAATCCGGTTCCGAGAATCATCGCCATATCAACGTGCGCCGGCTCGGAAACGATGCTCTGTTCCAGAGCCCGCACGGCTTCCAGCAGCATTGCCAGAAACAACCGGTCGGTGATTTCCTCAGTGGTGTGTGATTTCGAATCAACGCGAGCCGCGGCGAGGACGGATTCGAAATCGGGATCGTCCGCAGGCTTGCCTTTGGGGCCGACGTATTTTCGAAACCCGCTGCCGGATTTTTTCCCGAGTCGTCCGAGTTCCACCATCTGTTTCAGAATATCGTGCTGCAGAGCGCGATCGGAATAGGCTTTGACCAGCACGTCTCCGGCGAAGTAAGCAACGTCGATGCCCACCATGTCGTGCAGTGCGATCGGGCCGACCGGCATTCCAAACCGCGTCGCGGCCCTGTCGATCGCATCCATCGGCGCGCCTTCCAGCAGCAACTGGACGGCTTCCGCCATGTAGGGCATCAAAACGCGATTGACCAGAAATCCGGCGCAGTCGTTAACGACAATGGGCGTCTTGCCGATCCGCCGGGCGAGACCGACAACGGTCGACACGGTTTCGTCGCTGGTCTGTTCGCCGCGAATGACTTCGACCAGAGCCATGCGGTCGACGGGAGAGAAAAAGTGCATGCCGACGAAACGTTCGGCCGCCGGAGCCGACCTGGCCATGCGCGAAATGGAAATCGTCGATGTGTTGCTGGCCAGTATCGCGTCGCCGCGCATGACTTCCGCAAGTTGACCGTAGATCTTCGTCTTGAGTGCCTCATTTTCCGGAACCGCTTCAACCACGATGTCACAGTCAGCGAAGATGCTGTGCGACGTCGACGTACTGAGCATCGCGAGCATCCGGGCGAGATCGTCAGTGGTGGCCCGGCCGATTTTGATCCGGCTTTCGACGACTTTGGACGCGGCCTGCAGGCCCGCCGCAATACGATCGTTGTCGATGTCGACCATGGCTGTCGGAATGTCGCGACGTGCGCTGGCGGTGGCGATGCCGGCTCCCATCAGTCCGGTGCCCAGCACGCCGACTCGCGCGATGTCGCGTGGCGGCACCGCTCGCAGATCGATGCCCGGATTCCGGTCCACCGCATTTCCACGAAAGAACACGCCGATCAGATTCGCCGCGGAAGAAGACTGCATGATCTCCAGAGCGGCATCACGTTCCACCTGCAGTGCCTGATCCAGCGGAAGATTGATCCCGTCACGAATCGCTTTCAGCGCTACCAGA
>JAWKUA010000033.1 GCA_041398785.1 Planctomycetaceae bacterium
ACGGTTGTCCGTCGTTCTGGTCGATGCGTTCGGGACGGCCTTTGTCGTAGTAGACGATGTCGCGGTGGTTCAGTCCCAGCAGCCACATCACGGTTGCGTGCAGGTCGTGGACGTGAAGGCGGTTTTCGATGGCGTGCAGGCCCAGATCGTCCGTCGCGCCGATGGTTTGCCCGCCTTTGATTCCGCCGCCGGCCATCCACATCGTGAAGCCGCTGGGGTTGTGGTCACGGCCGTCACCCTGTTCGCTCATCGGAGTCCGTCCGAATTCGCCGCCCCAGATGACCACGGTGGATTCCAGCAGGCCGCGTCGCTTCAGGTCCTGCATCAGTCCCGCCACGGGCAGGTCGCTCTGCCGGCACATGGCTCCGTGATTCTTTTCGATGGCGGAGTGTGAATCCCATTTGCTGCCGGCACCGTGATAGAGCTGGACGAACCGCACGCCGCGTTCGACGAGTCGCCGGGCCAGCAGGCACTGGCGCCCGAACGTCGCGCAGTGCTTGTCGTCCAGGCCGTACAGTTTTTGTGTTTCTTCGGTTTCCGTGGACAGATCCACGGCTTCCGGAGCCGACGCCTGCATTCGAAACGCCAGTTCGTAACCTTTGATGCGTGCGTCCAGTTCCGACTGCTGAGGCCGTCGTTCGGCATGTCGGCGGTTCAGAATTTCCAGCGCTTTCAGTTTTCGCCGCTGCCGGTCGGCGGATTCGTGTTCCGGACGAGACAGGTCAGACACCGGTTCGCCCGTCGCGTTGAACTGAACTCCCTGATATACAGCGGGCATGAATCCGGTGCCCCAGTTGCGCGAGCCGTTGACGACTTCGGTGGCGGTGTCCTGCATGACGACAAACGCGGGAAGGTTGCTGTTTTCGGTTCCCAGCCCGTAGTTCACCCACGCTCCCAGCGACGGCCGGCCGGCGATCGGCGAACCAGTGTTCATCGAACAAACTCCGCCGGCGTGGTTGATTCCGTTGCTCCAGCAGCTTCGAATCACGGCCAGATCGTCGGCGCATTTCGCGGTGTGAGGCAGCCAGTCGGAAATCCACAGGCCGCTGTCGCCGTGCTGAGCCCAGCGGCGCTTCGATGCCAGAATCGGAGCCTTCGCTTCACCCATCGCCAGGATCGGCGTTTCGTACGAATCGGGCAGAGGCTGACCGGCCAGCTTATTCATCAGCGGTTTCGGATCGAACAGGTCAACGTGGCTCGGCCCGCCTTCCATGAACAGAAAGATGACGCTTTTGGCCTGAACGCGGCGGTGAGCCTGCAGAGCCGCCGTGTTGGTTTCTCCGGCCGCGCTTTCGGCAAGCAATGCGGCCAGCGGAAGTGCTCCAAATCCGGCTCCGGCTGTCAGCAGCATTTCCCGGCGCGATTGAAATCTGTGGATGGTCATGCGTGATGCCTTAGTCAACGTAGACAAACTCATTCGAATTCAGCAGGACGTGGCACAGGTCGGCCAGCGGCGATTCCAGAGGTGCCGCCGCATCGGCGTTCGCGTCGGCGTTCGCATCGGACGAACCCGACGCGGTTCTTAACTGTGCGAGCATTTCCGTGGCCAGCGATGTTTCATCAGCGGTCGGCGGTCGGTCGTACGCCAGTTGGAACGCTCGTGCGATGACGACAGCAGGATCGTCGCTGTTGGTTTCGTCGAGCACTCGTCCGGCCATTGCGGCTGCGCGAGCACGCGCCCATTCGCCGTTCATCAACTGCAGTGCCTGAGTCGGCGTGGTTGTGACCGAACGCTTCGGAATGCTGTTCAGCCCGTCGACTCCGTCCAGCGACTTCAGCAGCCGTTCCGGACGATTGCGGATCGCCCTCAGATCCAGCGACCGACGCAGGCTGGTTTGTTCCACCGACGGCCCTCCCTGTTCTGACAACAGCTCGCCGGAAACAGACAGCATCGCGTCACGAATCTGCTCGGCCGCCAGCCGGCGGATGCGAAAACGCCAGCGAAGGCGGTTGCCGGGATCGATGTGTTCCGCTGCCTGCGCGTCCGGATGAAACGACGACATCTGCCAGGTGGCGGAGTTCAGAATCTGCCGATGCAGCCACTTAATTCTCCAGCCGTTTTGCACGAGGCTGGAAGCCAGCCAGTCCAGGAGTTCCGGGTGAGTCGGTTCGCCGCCGAGTGAACCGAAGTCGCTGGCGGTTTCGACGATGCCGGTGCCGAAATGCTGCTGCCAGATTCGGTTCACGATCACGCGGGACGTCAGCGGGTTGTCAGGCCGAACGATCCAGTCGGCCAGCGCGGTTCTTTGTCCCGTGGAATCGGCCAGCGGCTTTGGATCGAACGGCTGCGGCGTGATGATCGTAAATCCGCCCGCCGGAATGACGCGGCGTTTGGGGTCTGCCGCCAGATGGATCTGCGCAGGCACCGCGCTGACGTCTGCGATCGTGAACGCGGTTGGCAGCTTCAGCGGCGCATCGCCCGCGACTTCCTTCAGCCTGGCTTCCAGTTCTTCCAGCTTTTTCTTGTCATTGTCGCTGAACTTCATCCGTTCGATTTCGAAGTCCACCTGGCGTTTGACCAGGTCGGAGATCTGTTGTTCCAGCGGCGTTCGGTCGGCGGGGGCTTTCGCGTACAGAGCCTGGATGTCTTCCGTGAACTTGGGAACCGCAATGTTCCACGCCTTCTGCAGATATGGCTTCCACACAGCGTCGATTTCTGCGCGAATTTCGGTGCCTTTGGCCAGCCACGCGGCGTATTCGGCGTCGTAGCGGTCTCGCGCATCGCGGTCCGCGGCGGGAATGTCGTCACGCGGAATCACGGAACCAAAAGCCGCCTGCATCCGGAAATAATCCGCCTGCAGGATCGGATCGAACTTGTGGTCGTGGCAGCGAGCACACGCGATTCCCACTCCCAGAAACGCTTCACCGGTGACGTCAGTGATCTGGTTCAGAATGTCCTGCCACTGAGTCCGGGCGTCTCGCTGGTTGTATTCGTACAAGTACGTCCGCAGAAACCCGGTCGCCACCAGCGCATCGGCTCGGTCCGGCGCGATTTCGTCACCGGCAATTTGTTCGCGGACGAATTCGTCGTACGGCTTGTCGTCGTTGAAGGAATTGACGACGTAGTCTCGGTATCGCCAGGCCGTCGGCCGGTAGAAGTCGGCGCGAAAACCGTCGGATTCCGCATACCGCACCACGTCCAGCCAGTGTCGTCCCCAGTGTTCGCCGTAACGCGGATCCGCCAGCAGCCGATCGACCAGTTGCGGCCAGACGGTGTCGAAGTTCGCGTCGGAAAGTTCGGCGACTTCTTCCGGCGTCGGCGGGACTCCCAGGACGTCAAAGTAGAGGCGTCGGACGAGTTCCCGCGGTGTCGCGCGCGGCGCCGGAACAATTCCGCTGTGCTGCAGCCGCGCGGCGACGAACGAATCGACGTCCGTGCGACTCCAGCCCGATCCGGCATCCGGAACTGTCGGCTGTACGACCGGCTGAAGACTCCAGAAGCCGCGTTCCTCTTCGGTAAACGCGGCTCCTTCAAGTCGCACGGATTTTCCGTCTACAACCGGCCACGCCGCGCCGTCGGCGATCCAGCGTTCCAGATTCGCGATCTGCTCGGCGGTCAGCGGATCGTCGGGAGGCATCTGCAGAGACTCGTACCTCACTGCCTGCAGCAACAGGCTTTCGGTCGGCTGCCCGGGAGTCGCCGCCGCACCGGAATCGCCGCCCTGCAGCAATCCTTCCAAGGAATCCAGACGCAGGCCGGATTCCTGCTTGTTCTCTCCGTGACACTTCACACACTTCGCATGCAGCAGTGGACGGATCGTCGTCTCGAAGAAGCGTTCACGGGCCGCATTGTCGGCGGCGGATTCTGCCGGTGAAGATTCCTGGGCGAGCGCAGGCAGAGAAATCGAACACGCAATAAGAAGCAACGTAACGACTGGTTTTGGCATGTCTGCGGGGTCCGCGGGATGGTTGCGGCGGGAGGACGCACGATGTCGCCATCGTCAGCGGCGAGCGTCCTGCCTCATAGCTTAGCGACTCACTGCTCACGACTGAACAGCGTAGGCGAACTTCGCGGCATCATCCGCGGTGCCTACCGTGATAACCGCTACCGCAAGCCGTTCGGGCACAGACACCCAGCCCGAGATCCTTTCGCGTCGCGGTGAATTCAATTTTCACACAGAGGCACGGAGCCGTTGCCGGACTTTCCTCTGTGCCTTCGTGCCTCTGTGAGAGGGACCACGTCACTGTCGCGGTCGGAAGTCGGAAAAGTGGTCGGTGGTTCAAGCATGCGCCGGCGGTTTGCTCGCTGGATCAGGGCTCACGGGCGAAATTCAATTCTCACACAGAGCCACGGAGGCACGGAGCCGTGCCCGATTTTCCACTGTGCCTTCGTGCCTCTGTGCGAGACCACGTCGCTGGCGCCGTCGGGAGCCAGAAAAGTGGTCGGTGGTTTTTGGTTTTGTTCTGGGAATCGGGACTCCATTCGCCGTTTGTGATTCTTCCGGTTGGAGCAGGTTTGGTGGTGTCTTGTGGCCTCCTTTCGGCCTTTTTTGCTGCCGACGGGGCAGGAATTGCTGGTGATTGGTCAATGCCGGCGGTGCGGTCACGAAGACTCACGCTGCGGTGCCGACGCCGCGTTGACCTGTCTTTCGAAAGCTGCGACAAGCCGGATTCTGACCTTCGAATCTCAGGACGGCCCGCCGATGATGCCTTTCCTCCAACTGCCCGCCAGTGGTCTGCACTCTGACCAAAAACGATCTGACCGCGACCTGCACCGCCGGGTTTCCGCAGCGTTTTTCATCGCGGCCGGCATTCTGGTGCATTCCGGATGCGCAACGTCGATGCTGGAACAGAACATCGTGGAGGAGTTTTCCGCCGCGATCGATGAGGACAACGAAGCGGCTCTGCGGCGGATCGCGTCGACACGCTTCGAAGAAAAGGCGATGCGATCCCGCGACGCGCTGACGGACCTGCAGGTTGTCCACCTGCCGACGCAGGATCTGAAGGTGGTCAGCGTTGAAGAAGAATCCGAAAACGTCCGCAAGGTCACCGTCAAGGAGGAAGCGGGCGGCAAGTATCAATTCATCATCGTTCGCGACCCGGAAAAGGAACGCTGGGTCGTGGACGACGTCATGATGCGCCAGCGCACCAAGGGAACTCGCATTACGAAATCGACCACGGAAGTCATGGACCTGCTGCTGACGCTGCGCGAGTTCCTGGACATCTGGAGCGACGGTTCCCGCGAACAGATCCTGTCGATGGTCTCACCGGAACTGAAACACTCGCTGACCGACCTTCCCGCGGAATGGATGACGGCTCTGGCATCGCGGATCGCAGCGAATTACGAAGACGGCATGGCTCGCAAGCCGGAAGCTCAGCTTAACGTCGACGATGCCGTCGTGAAGCTTCCCGCGAAACAGGGATATCTGCTGGTCAGTATGATTCGCGAAGACGATACCTGGCTGATCGACGACATCGAACTGATCAGCCGCCGGGAAAAGGAACATCCCGGTTCGATTCGTCGTCAGGCTAACGCAATTGCATGCGTCACCAGGTTCCTGTCGGCGTACGCCGCACAGGATCGTGAGGGATTGCAGCGAGTGACCGAACGGCCGCTGTACGACGGGTCGCTGCAATTTGCCGATCTGACGATGGTGAAACTGCCGACTGCTGATTCTCCGCCGGAAGAATTCGACCTGCGCGCGTTTTCGGACAATCTGACCGTGATGATGCCGTCGGCACTCGACGTGGTTCGCTTTGATCTGGTGGAGCAGCCGGGATCTGATCCGGCGGCTCCTTCCGGTTCCAGCCGGCCTTTTGTGGTTCGCGAAGTTGTGCTGTACGAACGCGGCACGCAGCGGCAGAGAAACCTGTCGTCGATCTTCACGGCTCCCACGCGCGCGACGCTGTTTCTGGGAGCGCTGCAGGAAGTTGATGTCGATGTCCTGGCACAGATTTCGACGACGGAGTTTAGTCAGGCCACCTGGAAGCGGATTCGTCCCGACGTCGCGGGAATGCTGCCGATTCCCGCACTGCCGACGTCCGATCTGCAGCTCACCAACAGCAACATGCAGGGCCAGCGCACCGATCTGGAATTTCGCGCCGCTGACGGCACGATTCTGAATTGCCTGCTGATCAACGAAAACGGAACGCTGAAAATCGACGATGTGCAATACCCGGACACCAGCGGCCAACTGCTGTCTCTGAAGACTCAACTGAGCCTGATGACACCGCTGGTGGAGTTTGCTTCCGGCTGGTACGAACAGAACTTTGACGCGGTCCGCATGGCCAGCTCCAATAACTTCAACCGACTGGTGTGGAGCAACATGCAGTCCGTTCCGCAGCGCAGCGACATCGACCTGTTTGCTCTGGCCGGCCCCGTCCAGAGTACTCACGTGACCCTGGACCGCGCGACGGTCGTTGCCAGCAGGTCGCCAAATCGTCAGATCACGACGACTCTTGTGAAGGAACACGGATTCTGGGTTGTTGATGAGATTGAACTCACCGATAACAGCGGTCACCCGATTGCTCTGCGGGGCTCGCTGCGAGAACAGGTTGCTCAGGCGATGCTGCAGGGGCTGCCTCCCGGGAATCTGACGGTTGGATCGCAGCCGTCCGGCAGCGGCGACGTGGTCAGGCCGCTGTACGAAGTTCCCAGCGAAGCTCGAGATAAGGCCCCGGTGAGTCCCGCAGAGCACCGGCAATTCGTTGACGGCAGCGCGCGGCCGCAAAGGGTAGTGTCAGATGCTGTGTATCGGCGCGAGCTTACGCCGGGAGCCCCGGTTCGACAGCCGTTCGGATTTCCGAAGGACGCCGGACGCGGTATCCAGCCGCTGAACGCGCAGCCGTTGAACGCGCAGCCGTTGACTTCGCCGCCGCTAAATATGTCTGAAGAACGCGCTCTCCGGCCGCTGCAGCAGTCGACCGACGCGGCAACCGGAATTCAGGTGTTCGGGCCAAACGCGGCCGAAATTGCGGCTCGACGGTCGTCGCCATTGCTCGAATTGGATGCCGGTGACGTTCCTGGTAGTCGCCTCGATGCCGGAGTCGTCGATGATTCGAGAAGCATGCTGCCGGGTCCGGTAACGCCGCATTCGATGCAGGTCGGACGTTCTCCCGCGGCCCAACCGGCCGGTGGTTCAGTCGCGGGAAAGGCGGCTGCACGCATTCAGGAACCGGCGGACCAGCCCATTCCACTGTATTGACCGCACCGTTGGCCGGCCGGACCGCGCCCGGCGGGAGACCGCACGATTGGCCCCGGAACAAGGCGTGATTCGGGGTGCGGCTATCCGGCATCGCCCGTTTCTTCGAAAGAATGTCGAATGATGAGCTGTCATTCGGTTCATATGAAACGGGCGATTCGGGGACTTGGAACGCGGTGACGAGTCGCGGTGTTTCTATGACATCGCGTATTACTTCGATGGACGGACTCGCTGATACCGTGCCGCGGCTGTCGCCTTTCGGAAGTCTTGATCTGCGGTGGTTCGACAGTGGAATTGCCGGCGCCGGCCTGCTATCTTCTCCGCCCCGCTGACGCCCGCCGGATTCGCGATTCACCGGAACGCCGCGGGACGATGAACGCCGTTTCAATACGCTCAGGAAAGATTCGGCTTCGGCCTGAGATCAACGACCGCCGAGGCTGACAGGTTCAGGAATCATGGCAAAAAGCCGTTTGAACATGCGCCGCGAAGTCGAAGCGGCTGAGGCGCTCGAAAAGACTGCTCCGGCGAAGAAAAAGGCCTCCAGGAAATCGACCGCCTCCACCAAGGCCGCCAAGCCCGCCAAGAAAAAGAAGAAGTCGACCCGCAAAAAGGCGACCTCCCGCACGCGGAAAACCAAGGATACTCCCACGCGCCGTCGGCTGGTCTGGGTCATCTACAGCAGCACAATGCGCGAAGAAGGCCGCTTCCTGTATCACGATCGAGATCAGGCCGAAGAGAAGCTGGAGCAATTGCTTAGTAAAGGCAAACGCCGTTACTTCATTCAGCCCGTCAAGGAGCCGCTTGACGCCGATGGTCAACCAATTTCTCAGGGCGATGTGACCGCGCCGCCGGTTGATATGGATGAGGATGCGGAGGTAGAAACGAAGCCGGCTGAAAAGCTGAGCGAAGATGTCGAACTCGACGAAGCGGACGACGCCGGCGATGTCGACGTTGCAGATGTCGCCGAGGACGACGGCGACTGATGTTCGTCACCGCCTTTTCGTCACATGCCCAAAAAGCAGTCGGCCCGGTGGACAATTGATCCGGCTTGGTGATGAATGTTGCCAACTGCGCATTCCATCACTGAGAAGTATACGAATACCCTTGGGGAGCGGGACATTCCTGCTTTGACTAATCCCCGAAACCGGTTACGCTGACGAACTAGCCTGTTTGAAAATCGGGCAGGCATGCACCGAAACAGGGCCGTATCGCCGATCAAACGTCAGAGCGTTAATTCGGCGCGCAGTGGGAGAATAAACGGGAACATCGCATCTGCATTGGGGTCGTGCAATGACCAGAAATGTGCCCTCAGACAGCCCCAACCCAGCGGACCGCCGGTCCGAACCGGCGGATGAAGACCGCTTGTCGGAAGCTTCTGTTGACGACCGCTTTCGTGAGCTTCTGAAGCAGGTTCGCGACGGGACTCCGGGAGCGGCCGAGACGCTGGTTGACGAATACGGTCCCTGCATCAGGCGAGCCGTGCGACGGCGCATCAATGCGAAATTGCGGGATCGCTACGATTCGATGGATTTCGCTCAATCCGTTTGGGCCTCTTTCTTCGGCCACCTATCCGTCGTTTCAAGCTTTGGTTCGTCAGGAGACCTGGTTGGCTACCTGACCAGAATGGCGTCCAATAAAGTCATTGACGCCGGTCGAAGAACAGCCGCTCGCCCGGAACGCAACTCACAGGGCAAGCCCGGTCACATTGAATCGGGGTTTGACTATCGGCGAAGTTTCGCGGAACCAACACCCAGTCAGAATGCTGTGGCCAAAGAGTGCCGAGATCTTCTCACAGATCAGCCTCAGTCGACTCATCGCCGAATGGTGGAAATGAAGATTGCCGGCGCGAGTCACCAGGAGATCGCCGCGTTTGCGGGAGTCTCGGAACGTCACGTTCGTCGAGTACTTCGTCGGATTGTCCGGAAAGAGTTCCCAACCAGCGGTCTTAGTCCCTATGAAGGCGAGACTCAGAGCGAAGAACACAGTACGGACGACGACTCGACTGACTGGTAAACGGAGTTCCGTCCCTGCCCGTCTGCCCGGGACCTGCGTCCGGACAGTTCGGCCACGCGACGTGCGGTTACCAGCCGAGTCGAACGAAATTCACTGCGGGCCCCAATTGTAAGGCGATCGGCAGGTGTAGATTTTCCTGGAAGCCGCAGGGCGCTAGCCCCGGTTTCTCTGTGAACTGAACCGGGGCTGGCGCATGGCGGCTTGCAGACTGGTAGTAACTCATCTGTCGCACGCCTAAGTTCGTGCAATATCATCGCGGCCACGGTAGCCTGTCTGCAGTCGACGCCGGTTTTCGCGGCATGTTGGTATCGCATTGTTTTGGATGTTGGACGGACACGGTTTTGCAACCCGTGCTGGAACCAATGGAAGTCACTCTGCAGATGGAAGCGCCTCACACGAAATCGGTTACCAGCAGCGTCAACGCTTTGCTGATCTCAATGCAACTCTGAGCGGACCATTCCCATGCACGTCGCGACCGGCACGCCGGAACCACTGCCTCACGGTGGCATCGTTTCTGCGGAGCAGGCGAATGCGTTGGTAACGAAAATCGTTACAGCCGGCGACGACGTGGAGTTTTCCACAAAACAGATTCTGCAGCAGTGTCCGGAACTCCGGGAATTCCGCAGTTGTGTCCTCGATCTGGCCTACGAGGAATACTGCCGCAGGTGCGAAAACGGCCAGGCAGGCAGCGCTTCTGAGTTCGCCAACGGCTTCGGTTCACTCGGGCAGTCATTGCTGCACGTCATCCGATTTGACCGATTCCTGCACGATCATCCGTCGATGGTCGACGAGATTCCGGAATCGTCCTGGCCGAAGCCTGGAGAATGCTATCTCGGAAAATTCGACCTGGTGGAATCGCTCGGCAGTGGAGCGCTTTCGCGGGTCTTTCTGGCACGGCAGGCGGAACTCGGTTCCCGGCTGGTCGTCGTCAAAGTCTGCCTTCGAGGCGAACGCGAAGCGGATCTGCTGGGTAAACTGGAACATCCCGGCATCGCGCCGATTCATGGAATTGATCGCGATGAGGAAACCGGTCTCTCCGCGATCTGCATGCCGTTTCTGACACGGACCACGCTGTATGATCTGAGCTGTATGGCGGAACTGGCCAGCGCCCGCCTGGAAGTCCCCGAGAGCTACGATGCGGAAGAAGGAAAACGTCTGCAGGAAAAAATTGCCTGGCGGTGTCCCGACCTTCCTCCGGGCGATTTGCGGTGCTCGCATCTGCGAAAGATCCTGCAGACCGACAACAGCAGAAGCGACACGCCGAGGAACCAGCACGCCGACGCAGTTGCAGGCCGGAAACCGGTCGCATCCAGTACCGGTATTCTGCCGGATTCCGCTCCGTTTTCGACGGTGCTGCTGCACTGGGGGGCGGCACTGGCCGATGCCCTGGCCTTCGCCCACGGCCGAAATGTGCTGCATTGCGATGTCAAACCGGGAAACATCCTTGTGATGCCCGATCTTTCCGTCAGCCTGCTGGACTTCAATCTCGCCTCGCAGCAGGACGACGAACACGCCGGTCCCATCGGCGGCACCATTCCATTCATGGCGTCGGAGCAGCTTATGAGGCTGACATCCGCGCCGGTTGACTGGCCTGACTGCACTCCCGCGACGGATGTGTTCGGATTGTGTGCCTCGCTGTGGTTCATGGCGACGGGATATCCGCCGTTTGGCGTTCTGCCGAAGGAAACGCCGCAGATTGCGGCCGCAAAGATTCTGCTGGAACGTCAGCGAAACGGCGTCGGCGATGAACAGATCCTGGCGGCTCGCAGACGACTGCCCGAATCCGTCATCGAGCTGCTGTTGTCCGGACTGAGCTTGGATCCGCAAAAGCGTCCGGAAATCAGCACGGAACTGGCAGCCGGATTTCGACGACTGTTGCCGAAAAAACGATTTCACTGGTCGTGGCCGGCGTTCGCCGCCGTGACTGTGTGCCTGTCTACGCTGGCCGTGGCCGGACAACTCGCACTGAATCAGATTCCCGGACACGCGCTCTCGAATGCACCTGCCTCTTATTCCTCGTCCCGGGAACTGGCTGCCACCATGATGGCCGAAGGTCAGTTCGCGCAGGCGGAACCTATCCTGCAGGACCTTGCCGCCGGGGCACCGTCAGATTCGGCAATTGCCGCGATGCTGTCCCGCTGCCGGATCGGGCTGGCGGACTTCGCCGGTGCAGAACAGGCGGTGGCCCCTTTTGTCGATGCGGGCGGCAACGACGATTGCCGGTTTCTTCGTCTTTACGCCGAAACCTGCCAGGTGCATGAATTCTTTGCTGCACCACGACAGGGCATGGCCACTCGGCTGCCCCAGCAGTCACTTCACTCCGAACAGGAAACCCGGGACGTCGCAGCCACCTGGGATCAACTGGTGCAGCGCTGGTCGTCGCCGTCGGCCGAAGACAGGTTTCGCGACTACCGGCTGCTGAATCTGGCATGGATTCAGTTTCAGATGTCAAAGACGCAGGAATGCCGCGAGACCCTGCAGCAACTGCAGGTTCCACGTGATTCCGGAGACGGCTTCCGCAAGTCGCTGAACCGGCTGCGCGACAATCTGCTGATTGAGGACTGTATTCGTGAAGGAAACGTGCCCTCCGCCGATCAGTTGAATTCGCTTCAGTCACGAGTCGCTGAACAGGGCGTGCGAGGCGAAGTTCTGCTGTTGGTTCATGCTCTGCTGGTTCAGGCGGATCGCACGGACCAGAATGGCACCGATGAGCAGCGCGATCTCCTGGTGAATCAGTACCTGGAGGTTCTGGAGGCGCACATCGGAATCGATATTGACCCGATCGAAGCCCAGATCGTCGGTGAATCGGAATCACTTTCCAGAACCGGCAAGTCGCGGGAACTGGCGACGCTCATGAAGCGGTCGCTGCGGCCGATCCCAACTCGCCTGGACAGAATTCTGGTTCTGCCGCAAGCGCTGTAGCAATCGCTGATCCCGACGTATGTTCGATCGTCAGCGATCCTGCGCGTCGACTCGTTTGCCGGTCACCGTGTATCTTGTCGCGGGAGCGGTTCCCACGACGGAGGCCTGCCAAAAGGCGGCGCCCAACTGCAGGACTTCGACTTCCTTTCGAGTTCGGTTCAGTTTGACATCGAAGGTTCTGCCCAGCGCGACTCGGCGGTTGTCAAGACTGCCGAAGTAATGCCGCCGACTTCGCGGCGACTGGTCTCCCAGCGCGGGATCGACCGGGATCCACGTCCCGCCGGGGATCATGAATTCGGCCCACACGTGCCAGCCATCCACCTCGTCGCCCCAGAACCCGATGACGGGGCGCGCGGGAACTCCGGCGGCACGGCACACGGCGACGAACAGTGCGCTATAGTCGCAGCATTCGCCGCATTGTTCTTTCAGGCAAGAGGACGCTCCCTGCAGGCCGTTGACCAACTGGTAGCGAGTTCTGTCGATAACCCAGTCATACGCCGCGCGAGCCAGATCGTATGGCCGTGAATGTATTGCCTTCAACGCGTTCGCCTGCGTCCGGATCTGCTCATCGCGAACTTCAATCTTCGTTTCGGCGCGAGTAAACCGGCGGTAGTCTTCATCGACGTCATAGTCGTCGAACGAATGCTGCGGCACCTTCGAGTGATCCGTCACGGTGGCCGACGAAGTTACCTGGTAGCTCACAGCAAAATCCATTGACTGATTGTGAGCCGGCAGCCCGCTTGCCGTTTGCAGCCGGGCAACGTTCAGCGTCCCGGTTGTGTCCGGTTGAATTTTCGCCCGATCGGGCTCCGTGACCAGCGATGTCACTTTCTGACCGTAGCCGTCCTGCGGAACGGGCAGCCACAGTTCGATTGAAGTCAGGTCGCAGGTACCGTTGGTCAACGTCGCACGATGCTGAATCCGGCAGGTGACCGGATCGAAATGCCGGATGATACCGTCCGCGGACTCCGTGGCGTCTGCGTCGCGATTGTCGTTACGGACGTCATCGCCGGCCAGGGCCAGGGAACTCGCGACAGCACCGATCACAGCCGTTCCGGTGCGAGCCAGCATTCCGCGACGGCTGAGTCGATCGCGACTATGCCGCGAGCGGGGAACGACGAGGCTTCCAGACTCGCGGCGGCAAGAGTCGCGAAACGCATCAGTGTCCGCCGCGGCCGGTATGAACGGCTCACACTTCAATTTCGTAACCCCTGCGGCTCGGACGCGACTGCATACCGTTGGCCAGCGCGTCGTTGGGAATGGTCTGTGTGGCGGCGTCCCAGGTGATTTCCCGGTTCAGGCGAATGGCGATATTGCTCAGATGGCAGGTGTTGATCGCGGCCACGTGAGTCCACACGTCCGACGCCGGTTTCGCTCGGCTGGCGATGCAGTCGAAAAAGTTCTGCATGTGACCGACCAGCCTGCCGCGGTACAGATCTTCCAGCCAGTCGCCAGGCAGCGGATTGTCCGCGAGATCTTCGATCGGTTTCCCGGAAATTGTGCCGCGATTGACGAAGATGCGTCCCTGAGTGCCCTCCACCAGAATTCCGTTGCGGCCTTCGCTGGTGATTTCCATCAGCGCGCCATTGGGAAACTGAGCGTGAACGGTAAACCGATGGGGAGCGTTGTAGCGGTCGTCCAGTGTCGGGTTGCCCATTTCGTCGAACGGAACTGTGGTTTCGACCATCACCGGTTTCAGCGTTGTCGGACCCTGGCCGGGACCGTTCTGGTCGATGATCCACTGAGCGATATCGACGTGGTGAGCACCCCAGTCGGTCATTTTTCCGCCGCTGTATTCCAGCCACCAGCGGAATTCCGCGTGACAGTTCGACGCGTCAATGCCGCCGTCGCCCAGGTTTCGCACAAGCTCCTGACCGGCCTTGCCGTCTTTCAAGAACCGGTACGGAACATCCGCGGTTGGCCCTTTCCAGCGGTCCCAGTTCAGCGTCTTCGGCGGATCAACAACCGGCAGCGGCTTGCTGAACGGATTGTGATTGATGCCGACGGTGACCTTCGTGATCTGTCCCAATCGGCCGGAGTGTGCGATGGCAACTGCCTGCAGAAAACGTTCGTCGGAACGCTGCTGAGTTCCCACCTGCAGCACGCGGCCGGTGTCTTCAACGGCTTTGGAAATCACGCGGCCTTCGTCAATCGTCAGCGTCAGCGGCTTTTCGCAATACGCGTCCTTGCCGGACCGCAGTGCCTCGGCGGAGATCTTCACGTGCCAGTGATCGACAGTCCCGCAGACGATGGCGTCAATGTCATTGCGGTCGATGATGGCTCGGTAATCGTCGCAGACATCAATGTCGACAGTCGTACCCTTCTTCGACATTAATTCGGCGTACTGCAGCTTCGCTCGTTCCGCGTGGTCCGAATCCACGTCGCAGACGGCAGCGATGTCGGCGAAGTCAAGTGCCCGGTGACCGTCACCAGTTCCCTGTCCGCCGCATCCGATCACGGCGATCTTCGGCCTCGAATTCGGCGAAGGCGGCTGAACGGTCCCGGACACGCCCGTCCAGGCTCCAAGTGCCGTTGCAGCGGCGGCGACGGAAGTTGTATTCAAAAACTGGCGACGGCTGGAACGTGACATCAATCGACTTTCAAATGGAACCACCGGAACGGTCACCAGCCGTCGATTATAGCCGCGACGACACGCAAATTCTTACACGAACGTCCCGGATGACGAAATGCGTTGCTGACGGGATATCGACTTCTGTCGGCGAAGCGCCCGCGCACCCGCGTCCTTCCGAGCAGCGGCAGGGGGAGGTCGCACGAGCGGACCTATGTGCCGGAGAGCGAACGCGCATGCGACGGCCTGCCAGCGCAGCACGCCCTGCGCGGAGTTCCCTCCCCCGAACTTGCTTCGCTCGTTCGACCCCTCCCCGGTGGCCTTCGGCCGGGAGGGGTGCCGTGGAAGCTGCGCGTCCGCGCATGCACCTCTCCCCGCGCAGCGGCAGGGAGAGGTCGGGCCAGCGGAGCGATGCCCGGGAGAGGGCAGACCGCACACTCGACGTTCCGACAACGCAGCGCGGTCAACGCGCGGACGTGCTCACGGAGCTGTGCAGTCTCCCGAACGCGCGGTCGCGGTGCTCACCAGGGAGCTTCCGTCAGGTCCACGATCTGTGACGCGAGTCGAGTGACGGATTGCTGCTGAGCCGTTGCCAGGGAATGACCCAGTTCCGGGGCGAAGCTGACCTGTGATGACTGCTGCGCCAGAGTCTGACTGATCGGAAACGTGTGCTGCTGCAGGATTCGACCGGTTCGACGGTCAATCCACGTGACTTTCGCTCCCAGCGTCAATTGCAGTTCGCGAGGATCGTCGAACCTGGTTTCGCTCAGCACGTCCTTACGAATGTCGACGATGCGTCCTTCCAGAATCGTGTCGGCGGAATTTTCATCCGCCAGACGGTAGCTGGTGCGAGACTGAATTTCGCGCTGGACGGCTTCCGTCAGCAGATAGTCCAGATTCCGTCGGAAGGAATCGGTCTGGAACACGGGTACATGAATCGTCCGGACTCCCTGCACCGCGGACGGGCCGAGCATGTAGCCACAGCCGGCCAGCAGCGCTGTCGCCGCCGCAAGCAGAGCGAATGTCAACACTGCTCGATTCATCCGTGACATGAAGGAAAGTTCCCGCGAACGACGGGGAGCGAAGGTGGGACGCTGAGGTTTCAGATTTCAGATGTCAAATTTCAGATTTCAGATGTCCGGGAGGGCGAGAGTCTGCATTCCTCGAACCACGCCTGAAATATTACTTGTGTCCTGGCCAACGTGTTTTGATGTGTGCCATCTGGCTGTGCAAGTGTGTAAAAGGTTGCAGACGCACTGGCACCGCCAGTGGCACACGACGCATCAATTTTTGCCTGACGCAGCACTAGAACTGCACACGACCGGGTCCGCCTGAGTCACTGACTGACTTTACTCGATGACCGGAACTTCCTGCAGGCGGATCAGGTTTCGGGAGCGAATCCAGGATGCGATCCATTTCGGGCAAGTCCGACAGGAGCCGGCGATCGATGATTGCCAGATTTCTGCGAGCCGCTTCGGCATAGCGAGTATCCGGGTATTCGCGAATAACGTTCAGACACGCCACCGCGACGGCTCGCGGATTGTCTTTCTTGTTCCAGTATTCCACCTGCGCCCAGGCTCGCTGAGCTTTCAGCAGGTACAGCTTGCCGAGTTCTTCCTTCAGTCGTTGCCGATCCTCCAGATCCGGAAACAACTGCAGTGTCTGTTCCGTCAGCTTTTCGGCTCCGGACAGTGAGGTTCCGTCGTAATACGGTCCCTGGTACGACATCAGCTTGACGTGAGAGCCCAGCACGAAGGCGTCTTCCAGGTGAGGGCTGTCGGAATACTCTTCACGAAGAATCTGGAAGTAGCGATCCGCGTCGACGTGGTTCCCTTTTTAAGGTAGTACGACGCCGTCATCATCAGCGCGTCGTCGGCCAGCGGACCGGTGGGGTCATTCAGCCAGATCGACTTCAGCGCTGCGAGCGCTCGTCCCTGAGTATCAAACACCGGCCGCGACTTGTTGAAGAAGTTGGGCAGGATTCGGAACTTCAGCGTCGGGTCGCGCGAAGGCGGCGGTTCGGGCACGGAGCCCACTTCGGATTCCGCGCTGACGGTGCGAATGGTGCTGCGAGTTTTCGGTTCAGCGATTTCCAGCCACGTCTGAGCGATCGTGAACAATTGACGCGTGACGGGTTCGACGTACCGTGTCGAAGGATAGTCTTCAAACAACTGATCGTAGGCGTCCTGAGCTTTCGCGTAGTGGTGCATCGCGACGTGGCATTCTCCCAGCCGATACTGGGCTTCCTCGCCGATCGATGATTCCTTGTACTTTTTCGCGATGCGTCGATAAGCCTTCGCCGCGGAAGCGTAGTCTCCGGCTTCAAACTGCCGGCGAGCCAGGTCGACTTCGCGCCGGCCTTCGACTGAGTACTTCTCGCCTTCTTCCAGCGAGTTGGATTCCCGCTGCAGTGCTCGTTCCAGCGGCCCGCGAATCCCGTTGGTCGTCAGCGGATTTGACATGGCGAACAGACCTTCGCGGTCCTCCGCCCGCCAGGACCGGCAGCCCGATGTTGACGCCAGCATCGCCAGAAGCATCAGCGGCACAGCGCAGCGCACCAGGCCGGCAGCAATCCGCGACAACCGTTGCCGGCTGCCACCGATTGCCGAATCCGTCCGGCAAAATGGCGTCGTGCGATGGAGCATTTAGAAGTCAAGATACCGAAGTGTTCCGGGCTGCTTTCCCAGAATCCCGGTGATGGCGGATACCGCAAAGCGGTGACACTCGCCGGTCTGCTGTTTGGTAAGTGCCGGACGATCGGTGGAAACAGATTCGTCTGACGTCATTTGTCGAAGGATCGCGATCGATGAACCGGAAATCGATTTTCCGGAGAATTCCGGTCGCCGGCAGGTTCCACAAATGACGCCGCCCTGGCTGACCCAGAAAGCAACGTTGTCCTGCACGTCGATCGGTTTTCCGCAGATACTGCATTCGAACAGGTTTGCCAGCACGCCGATGCATTGCAGCAGGCTGACTTCAAACTGCACCAGGGTCGTGGCCGAATCAAGCTGTTCGTCGGCAAGGTCATCCAGAGTTCGGACAGCCAGATCGAACAGTTCCGGAGACGGGTCGTAGTCCTCGGTCAGCTTGCATAACAGATCGGCCACGTAATACCCGCCGTACAAAGACGTTAGGCTTCCGGAGGCCGGTCGAAAGCGTTTTGCAAGCCGTGCTTCCGTCAGTAAGTCCAGACTGGCGGACGACTTGCGAATGAACACTATTCGACATTGGGAAAGCAGGTCAAGAGCAGCATCGAACGAGCCCTTGAGCCGTTTGGCACCTTTCGCCAGAGCCGAGATCTTCCCGAATTCTTTGCTGAACAGCGTGACGACTCGGCTGGATTCGCTGAAATCCGCCAGCCGAATCACGATCGCTTCCGCCTTCTCCATCGACACGCAAATGCTCCTGTAAGTGCGCCGGTAATCTGCGGGGTTTGAGTCGTTTCTAATCGCAGTTGAACCCCACCGTCGTTCAAGTCCTCCGTGTGAGTTACGCATTATCCCCTCGCCCGCGATGCGGGAGAGAGATTTTTCTCCGTCGAAGCCGTCAGAGGCAGAATAACACAGGCAGTCAGTGACGCGTTCGCTGAGTGAACGACATTTCGGCGTCTGACCTGCCGCGCCGGAATTCTCGTTTGGACTTCCGTTCGCGGGCAATCAGCACGCCGGTTGTTATCGGCGACGATTCGCTGCGGTTATGTCTCCGGACAACGTGCCTGTTTCGGGAGCAATGCTGATGCGCATGCCGGCGATTCGCGGTCTGATCGACCGTCGCATTCTGGTCAATTATCGAGTCGACCCGGACGTCCTGCGGCGAATCTGCCCGGCTCCGTTTCGGCCGCAGGTTGTCAACGGGTTCGGCGTCGCGGGAATCTGCCTGATTCGGCTGAAGCACATTCGTCCGAAACGACTGCCGGCGTTCCTGGGAATTTCCTCGGAGAATGCCGCTCACCGAATTGCCGTCGAATGGGTTGCCGACGGAATGATTCAGCGCGGCGTGTACATTCCGCGCCGAGACACGTCGTCGCTGCTGAACGCGCTGGCTGGCGGACGCATCTTTCCCGGAATTCACCACCACGCGAAATTCGATGTGCGCGAAAAAGATGGCAGGTATCGTGTTTCCATGACCAGCCGCGACGGCAATGCTCACGTGTCGGTTGACGGGGTCACGGCGAGCGAACTGCCCGACGGTTCGATCTTTCCCGATGTGGCCGCGTGCTCGCGATTCTTCGAAGACGGCTCCGTCGGCTATTCACCCGCAAAGCCAAACGGCCGGTTCGACGGACTGGAACTGCGAACTGTGAACTGGAACGTCCAGCCGCTTGCCATCAGTCGTTTGACGTCGTCGTTTTTTGATCGCCGCGACCACTTTCCCGCCGGTTCCGCAGTCTTCGACAGCGCCATGCTGATGCGCGGAATCCATCACGAATGGCACAGCCGCGAGTCCGTGTGCTGCAGCGTTGAGCCGGCCGGGCTTCGCGCCCACGCTTTGTGATGAAAACCTGCGCACCGCGGATCGTCGCGTGCTGATCGGCCGATCGCCTAAAACCTGTGGGGCAATTCAGGTATAAGGAGCGTCGGCAATTCACAGCTTGTGGCCATCACCGGCTTCCATGCGCCGGAAATGCTGCACCGCAAACGCCTGGTCAAGCCAGGGCGAGCCCGCCCCCTGTTTCATTTCCTCGGTCATTCATCATGGCAACGCTGCTGATTCTGGCGATCGGGCTGGCGATTGTGATCGTCGGGATTCTGGGTCTGCGGCTGCACGCATTTGTCGCGTTGATTCTGGCGGCTCTCGCTGTGGCCATGCTGACTCCGTCGCGACTGCTGACTCGTTCCGTCGTTGTGCCCGACGCGATTCACGATGTCACGATCAGCGATGACGGCAGCACCGTCGCCACGTCGGAAGCTTTGCCGACGTCCGGGCCGTGGGTTCTGTTCGTTGATCCGGGACCGGGCTTTGAACTGCAGCGAGCCGGCGTGATCCGCGACGCGCAAGTCAATTCTGATTCGACTGGCCACGACGCGCCGGGCGCCGGTCGTGACGACGTCTATTCGCTGACCGTTGACGAATCGCGAGACTCGCAGTTCGTGAGTTCGCTGCGCGCGCCTGGAACTCGTCTGATTCTCAGCAGCGAAAGCAACATATCCGCCGGAAGCAAGCTGGCGGGTTCGAGTTTCATTTCCCGAGTCACGTCAGCGCTGGGTGATTACTGTGGCAAGCTGGCAATACTGATTGTGGCCGCGTCGATCATCGGCCGATGTCTGCTGGACAGCGGAGCGGCGGATCGCATCGTGCGCTGGTCGCTGGAACTTGTCGGCGAACGGAAAGCGCCGGCCGCTTTTCTGTTCAGTGGGTTTCTACTGGGAATCCCGGTGTTTTTCGACACTGTGTTCCTGCTGATGATTCCTCTGGGAAAGGCTCTGCGGCGTCGAACGGGGAAGAACTATCTGCTGTACGTGCTGTCAATCGTCACCGGAGCCACGATGGCGCATTCTCTGGTCCCGCCGACTCCCGGCCCGCTGTTTGTCATGGAAGCGTTCGGTGTGGGCTTTCCGCAGATGCTGTTTGGAGGCATGCTGGTCGGCCTGTTCAGCGCGTCGGCGGGGCTGGGCTATGCCGCATGGATCAACCGCCGCTGCGAACTCCCGCTGCGCGACGACAGCGAGCCATCGACGACATCCGCTGCGGAACCGAACGAAGAAGTGCGACCGTCTCCCGGGCTGCTGCTATCGCTGATGCCAATCATCCTGCCCGTGTTGCTGATCACGGCCGAAGCACTCACGGACCAGGCCGTCAGTGCGCAGAAACCGTGGACGATTGCCGGCTGGAACGTTTCCGCATGGCTGCTGAACGATCCGGCGGGAATTCGAGTTCGGGAGGCGGTCGGCGTGCTGGGAGAAAAGAACCTGGCTCTGCTGATCGCGGCGTGTGTCGGCGTCGTGATCTACGTCTTCACGCGAAGACCGTCCAGAGTCCAGCTTTCGGCGTCTCTGCAAGCCGCCGTCGCCAGCGCCGGAACGATCATTCTGGTCACGGCGGCCGGCGGTTCGTTCGGGCGGATGATGAATCAGACCAGCGTTGCGGAAATGCTTCAGGAACTTCCCGGCACGTCGCCGGTGATGGTGGTGGTGGCCGCGTTTCTGGTAACGACCGCCGTTCGAACGGCACAGGGTTCGGCCACGGTGGCCATGATCACGTCAGCGGGAATCTTCGGAAGTCTGGTCGCCGGCGGTGCTGCGGGAGTCCATCCGCTGTACGTGGCTCTGGCCGTCGGCTGCGGTTCAAAACCGGTGTCCTGGATGAACGACAGCGGGTTTTGGGTCATCACGAAAATGAGCGGCATGACCGAAGCCGAAGGTCTAAAATATGTGACTCCCATGACAGCGCTGGCGGGACTGTCCGGACTCGCGGCGATCATCGTCGCCGTTCTGGCTCGACCGATGTTGTAAGGCGGGCTGCAGATGGTGAAGATGCCGGTTGCGTGATGACGACACTTTGCCCGCGCGTTCGCCGCAGTTTGTTGTGTCAGACCCGACGCTGTCGCTTTTCAACGAGATGCAACCCCATGTCGATCGCTCAATACCGGTTTCTGATCGCAATCATCGCGGCTGCGTCGCTTGCAGGAACCGCAGGAGCTCAATCCCCGAAACAGGACGCGAAGGTCGTTCCTGTCGCGGAAAAGCCGCTTCCCGGAGGGCCGCAGGAGCCCATTCCGCTGGCGCCGCTGCCGGATGAACTGCAGGAACTGCTCGATAGCGGCAAGGCTCTGAATCCCGAACAGACAGTGTTCCTTGACCTGAAGAAAAAGCGAGTGCTGCTCAGGACTCAGATCGCCTGCAACGACTGTCCTCTGGAGATGCTGTGCTGTCCCGAAGGCACTAAGCACCACGAATCGATTCTGTGGGTGCGATCGAAGGCGTTCGTCGTTCATTCCGCATTGCTGGCGCTGGGAATGAAACCGGGAAAGCCGGTGGCGTTTTCGCCGGAATTTACGCCGCCCGAAGGACCAACGATCAACACGTTCGTGAACTGGGTCGACAAGGCGGGCAATCTTCGTCGCGTCGACGCGCGCACGTGGATGCGACATTCGATCTATCACTACTATTCGCATCCGCTTCCGTCGCCGCCGCCGAATGTGGAATTGCCGCATCTGGAACTGAGGTACGATCCGTTTAACAAGGAAATTCTGTGGTACGGGCCGATGTCGCAGGACCAGCGGCGGGATCTGTTGAAACTCTGGGACGACGCCGAATACACCAAAGCGATCAACAAGTTCTACGAAACCAGCCAGTCGCGACCGATGACGGCGGAGTTTGTGTTTGCGGGCAGTCATGAGTACGAAGTCGACAACGCCGGGAACAAACGCTACGCCGCGGAAGAAGGCTATCTGATCTGCGTCGCCAACTTCGCCGCCGCGACGATTGATGTCCGGGAAGCCAGTTCCGCCGACGACGGCGGTCAGTCATACGAAGCGTGGACGGATCGTGTCCCGCCGCCGGACACTCCCGTGGTGCTGGAACTTGTCCCGGAACAGAAGAAGCCTGCCGGCAAGTGAGGGATCGGTCGCGTTCAGGAATCTGCCTCCGGCGCGAACAGCGCGGAACCGGCCGGGGCAAATCTGAAATCTCAAATCTCAAATCTGAGCTCTCAACTCTCAACTCCCAACCTTCGCCCCCCGGAGTCGCAGTCATGGCAGAGCAGCATTCCTGGAAAACTCAGCCTCGCGCTGCGGCCTGGGTTCGGGAGCGAGTTGATGAATTCCTGGCGGACAATCCCGCCGCTGCGGAGTTTCAGAACCTGCTGCGCGACGAAACGGGTACGCGGCTGGTTGACTGGATCGACCACTTCGAACTGCGCGATGTGACGGGCATTGAAGAAGCCGGGTATGTTCGCGACGACGACGGCTGGTTTCGTCATCCGGAGGCTCTGTTGCCGCCGGTGGTCTTTCGTGAACACGAACGGTTGCTGCTGCGAGTCGACAGTGTTCGCGATTTTGTCACCGCCAACGCTCACCGGTTTGCCTGCGACGTCGGAGGAGAACCTCTGGACCTGTGGCGGACGGCCAGCGTTCGTTCCGGCAGTTCCCGAAGTTTCGGAGTCGTGGAACGGCAGGGGTGCCGCACGTCCAGAAAAGGCGTTGAACGGTCGCCGCATGACAAACTGCTGACGGAGATGTGTCGTGAGCAGCTTCGGACTCGCCGGCGCCGTTTTGAAGACCGCGAAACCGCCTTTCGTGAGACTCGCGAACTGCTGACGTCGATGATTTCCCGGATCGGAGTCGACGTGACCTGTGAACTGTTCTTCGAAGCCGAACGAGCCTACTGGCAGTCTCGCAATCGTGCCGCCCGTGTGCAGTACATGCGGCAGCAGACGCTGGGACTCGGCTGGGGAAATCACGATCACCACACCTACCGATCCAGCCGCGCCGCGTTTCATCATCTGGTTGGAATCCTGGAACTGCTGGGCTTTCACGGCCGCGAACGATTCTATGCCGGAGCCGACGCGGGCTGGGGTGCTCAGGTTCTGGAACAGCCGGTCACCGGAATCGTGATCTTCGCCGACGTGGACCTCAGCCCCGAAGAAATTACCGGCGACATCGCTCACGAACCGCTGCCGCCGCGGGATTCTGTCGGAACGATCGGCCTGTGGTGTTATCTGCACGGCGAAGCAATTTTCGAAGCCGGCATGCATCACCTGGAATGCCAGTTCGAATTCGACAACGCTCGCCGGCAACTGGAACAGTTCGGAATCCGCTGCATGGCTCCCTTCACCGATTTTCCGCACCTGCGGCAGTGCTTCACGGAAGGCGAAGTCTGGGCCGTCGAAGACTCCCGCATTGCTGCCGCGCTTCAGCAGGGCTGGATCACGCCCGAACAGGCCGATCGATTCGCGGCGTCCGGCGTTGTGGGTTCCCATCTGGAAATCCTGGAACGCAATGACGGATACCGCGGCTTCAATCAGACCGGGATCAATGACATCATCCGAAAGACGGATCCCCGGTTCCTGACGAGTCCATAGCCGGATGGCACCGGGTTCGTGGTCAAACCGTTTCCGGATAAAGTCCCGAGTTTCTCGTTCAATCACAGACCGCCAGGCCGTTCTATTTGCGGTCCGGCATGGCGACCATGCTTCAGACGAACTGGTCATGTCCGCTCGGCCTGTCAGCGCGCCGGCCGGACAATCGATGACCTTTCAATCCGCGCTGTCACCTGCTGATTGCCGGACTGGCCATGCACCGAGTCCTTCTTCTTGGCGCCGGAAAAATCGGACGAGCGATTGCTGCGTTCCTGCATGATTCCGGTGACTACGACGTCGTCGTTGCGGACGCCAGCGAATCCGCGCTGACGAAACTCACGTCGGAATTCGTCCCGGTACCCACCGTTCGCGCCGATGCCTCCGATCCGCAGCAGTTGAAGCGCCTGATGACCGGCCGCGACAGTGTGATTTCCGCACTTGCGTTTTCGGTGAATCCTCTGGTTGCGGAAGTCGCCGTGGATTCCGGTGTCAGTTACTTCGATCTGACCGAAGATGTCCAGACCACGCTGGCCGTGCGAAAAACGGCCGAACGCTGCGGCGACGGAACCATCGTGATGCCGCAGTGCGGCCTGGCTCCCGGGTTCATTTCCATCGTGGCACATGACATCGCCGCCGGGTTCGAATCGCTGGACAAGGTCCACATGCGAGTCGGAGCGCTGCCTCAGTTTCCCACCAACCGGCTGAAGTACAATCTGACCTGGTCGACCGACGGTTTGATCAACGAGTATTGCAACCCGTGTTCGGCAATTCATGACGGGCAGTTGCTGGACGTTCTGGCGCTGGAAGGTCTGCAGGAATTCTCTCTGGATGGTGTTCGCTACGAAGCGTTCAACACGTCGGGCGGGCTGGGCAGCCTGTGCGAAACGCTGCTGGGTCGGGTCAGCGAACTGAACTACCGCACGATCCGCTATCCGGGTCACCGAAACCTGATGCAGTTTCTGATCCGAGACCTGAAGATGTCGGATAAGCGGCAGGAACTGAAACGACTTCTGGAAGACGCCGTTCCCGTAACTTACCAGGACGTCGTTATCACATTCGTGTCGGTATCGGGAACTCGCGACGGTCAGTTTGTACAGGTCAGTGATGCCCGAAAGATCTATCACCAGCACGTCGGCGAACGTCACTGGGCCGCCATTCAACTCACCACCGCCGCCGGAATCTGCGCGGTGCTGGACCTGCATGTCAACGGCCGGCTGCCGCGGCGCGGTCTGGTGAAACAGGAAGATGTCGTCCTGGCCGATTTTCTTCAAAACCGATTTGGAAGGTACTTCGCGAACGACAAAACGGGCCGCTGAGTTTCTAATGACCGGCAGCAGGGCAGTGCCAGGCGTGTCTGAGATCGTACTCACCCGAGGAACGTTGGTCGTTGATCAGGGATCGTGGTGATACTCCGCAGTCGCCTTCTTTCAGGGGAACAGCGCATGACCATTCGAGTCTCCATTGCCTTTTTGATCGTGTTGCTGGTTCTGTGCGTCACCATTGAATATCGCCTGCATGATCGGACAACGAATCGCGAATCAGCGTTCGCTCAGTTCGACAGAGATTCGCCGTCACTGATGGTGTACGTGGTCGACGGCGAACCGGGTACCGATATCGGCAAGCTGAGCGCCGGCTGGGAAAAGGAAGCGTATGACCAGCGCACCGCCGGGATTGCTCAACTGCGCATGCCGCTGTGGGGATTCACCGCGGTGATGATCTGCTGCGGCGTTTTTCTGCTGACCTGGAAACCACGATCCGCCGCGCAGTCGACGCACGAACCTCGCGCTGGCGCGTAAGACGCCATTCTGACGCGATTGTTCGATTCACAGCAAAGTTCAGCCCGCAGTGGCGCAGGAAACACCGGCGCCTGTCCTGCAGTGACCGGTCTTCGTGACGACTACCGTGAATTTGCACCGGCAAAAGCCATTCGACCGACGGCCGCAATCGGCACGTCAGCGTTCGAGGAGAACGATGCCGGAAGAATGCAGTACTCGTTCAAAGCCGATTCGACGTGATCCCAGCCGGCTGCCGCTGCGATGTCAAACGCTCGCAGTCCATTTGTGACCCGCTCCCGCTGGTCGCAAAAATTGCGAAAGAACAGCCGTCGGCGGCCGAAGTATGCGAAGCGGACAAGTGGCCGTATTGCTATGAATTTCATCATCGGCCAGTCGAACGCCCGCAGCGCGGCTTCAATGCGAGGCCCGACAACGGTGTCCTGTTCGTTGAGAAAGAACGTCTGAAAGACATGGCGCTTCTGTTCTGTCGACAGTTCATGGCCGTTGCGCCGGGCTGCGTGGCAACCGTTTAATGCTGTCAACAGTTCCCGCGGGACAAGCTGATCGGCATCCGGGTGCTTTCCAAATTCCGCAGTGAAGTGCCAGGTCGTGTAGGTTTCGATGCACACGCACCGGTTGATGTCCCGGAACGCGTCGGCGAATTCCGACAGTTGCCGGAGTCGTTCGGTTCGAAGTGTCAAAGATGTTGTGGGCAGCCAGGAACAGCAGCTTCCCAGCTTCATTCCAAAACGAAAGTGGTCGCCCGCCCACAATGCGCCATGTGCGGCGATCAGCGGAAAGACGTGATTTCGTCCGGAATCACGAAACAGGCGGCGGTACACGGCGGCGCGCTGCGCCAGGTCGCGAAGTCCTCCGGCGAACAGTTCCGCATCGCAACGGATCGCGTCATAGGAATTCCGGAGAGCGTCGAGCGATGCCATGCGATTGTCCTTTCACCACGGGATACTGTGTGATGTCAGGCAATCCGCCCCGGTCTTCGAAACTTAACAGCGCTTGAACAACAATTTTCCGAAACGCGCAAGCGCAACGAAACGCCGATGCCGTTCGTTAATTCATTTCGTCGAATTTGACGGGCCGCCGTCTCCGGTCAATCTGCAGGGCTGTCAATGCATGGATCTGCGGGAAGGTCAGATCCACTTCGTCGACAGCCGACCGGTCACCGACCGATTGATCCGGACGCTGGCCGACTGGCTTTCGCGGCTTTGAGTTCGAAATAGCCTTCGCCGATCGTCTCCGCCAGTGCTCGCTGGAATTCCGGTCCGACGGAAACCTGGCAGTCCCGGCCCGTCGTCAGAATGTAACGCAGCCGCTTGCGGGGCTCGGCAACTGTCAGTGTGGCGGTACCGCCGGCATCGTTTTCAAAACCGGGTGGTTCCGCGACGAGTGCCGATTCACCATCCGGCGATTCACCGGTTTCCTCAAACGAATCCACAAGAATCACCACGTCGGTCTGGCCGGGAAAGCGTGCCAGAACCTGGCGGACGTTTTCCAGGTCGTCCCGGTTATGCAGCCCGCGTTCAAACTTGATGGCCACTTGAGTCGTAAATTCGCGATCGGCCTGGTCGAGCGTCAGGATGCGGTTCACGACAATGTTGGGTTCGCGTCCGCGGCGGTCAACTTTGCCCTGAATAATCACCACGTTTTCCGTTCTGATCACGTCTTCGTACCGCGAATAGTCCGCCGGCCAGGCGATGCAGCGGACAATCGCGGTCGCATCTTCCAGATCGAAATTGGCGTACCGGTTCTGGCCGTTGGTGTTGGACTTCTTCGCGGTTGCGATTTTGATGGAGCCGATCATGCCGGCGATCGTCACCACCGCACCGTCTTCCATATCGCCCAGTTCGCGATTCTTTGTTTGAGCGTAGCGCTCAATGCGTTTGCTGTGCTGAGTCAGCGGGTGAGACGTCAGATAGAAGCCCAGCGATTCTTTTTCAAACGCCAGCTTCTGCGAATGAGTCCAGTCGGGAACATCCGGCAGAGCCACCTGAAAATCTTCTTCCTCACCGGCATCGTCATCGTCGCCTCCGAACAGGCTCATCTGACCACTGGCTCTGTCCTTTGCCCGCGACGCTGCCGACGCCACCGCTCGTTCAACGACTTCCATCTGCTGTGCCCGGTTGCCGGGAAGACTGTCGAGCGCACCGACCTTAATCAGCGTTTCCAGCATGGTTTTCGTCAGAGCTTTCGAATCCACGCGCTCGGTCAGATCGAAAATATCGCGAAACTGACCGCTGGCTGTTCGTTCATTGACGATCGCCTGCAGCGCAGATTCTCCGACGCCCTTGATGGCTCCCATCCCGAACGTGATCTTTCCGTCCAGAATGCCGAATTCGACATCCGACCGATTCACATCCGGCGGCAGGACTTCGATGTTCTGCCGGCGGGCGTCGTCCACGTGTTCGCTGATACGATCGGTGCTCTCCATTCCGCAGCTCAGCAGCGCCGCCATGAACTCCACGGGGAAGTGAGCCTTCAGATAGGCGGTTTCGTAGGCAATCAGACCATAAGCGGTGCTGTGTGATTTGTTGAAGCCATAGCCGGCGAACGCCACGATCAGATTCCACAGTTCGTCCGCCAGTTTTGTGCTGATTCCGTTCGCTTCGGCTCCGGCGATGTATTCGTCGTGGAAGCTGTCGATAATGGACTGCTTCTTCTTGCTGATGGCCTTGATGCATTTGTAGGCATTGGCCAGTTCGACATTGCCGACGCGGTTCAGGATCCGCATCACCTGTTCCTGGTAAACCATCACGCCGTAGGTTTCGGCCAGGACTTCGTCGACGACGGGATGCACCTTTCGCGGCTGCTTGCGGCCGTGCTTGACATCGACGTATTCCATCACCATGCCGCCTTCCAGCGGACCGGGCCGATACAGCGCGGATGTGGCGATGATGTCGGCGAAACAGTCGGGCTTCATCTTTGTCAGCAGATCCCGCATTCCGCCGGATTCCAACTGGAACACGCCCTTTGTTTCGCCTCGCTGAAGCAGCGCAAATGTGGCTTCGTCTTCCAGATTGTTCTTGACGTGTTCCAGGTCAAAATCCGGGTGCGTGCGCTGAACATTCTGTACAGCTTTGTCCAGGATGGTCAGGTTTCGCAGGCCGAGAAAGTCCATCTTCAGCAGACCGATGGATTCAATCGTCGGACCATCCCATTGAGTGATAATATCCTGCTTGCCGGTGATCTTCTGCAGTGGCACGACTTCGTTCAGCGGGACGTCGGCCACAACGACTCCGGCCGCGTGAGTTCCGGTGCTTCGCGCCAGTCCCTCGACGGCCATGGCATAATCCAGCAGTTCGCGCGCGACCGGATCCGTGTCATATGCGGCCTGCAGATCAGGGCTGTCCTTCAGCGCGTCCTTCAGCTTGATGTTCAGCGTGTCGGGAACAAGTTTGGCCAGCTCATTGACTCGCGGCAGCGGCACATTCAGCGCGCGGCCGACGTCGCGAATGGCGTTTTTGGCTTTCAGCGTGCCGTACGTGCCGATTTGAGCGACGTTCATTTCGCCGTATTTTTCCTTGGTGTAGTCAATCACCATCTGACGGCGGTCGCGGCAGAAATCGATATCAATATCCGGAGGCTCGTTGCGGCTGGGATCCAGGAAACGTTCAAACAGCAGGTCATACTTCAGCGGGCAGACATCACCCAGCCGCAGCAGAAACGCCACGATCGCTCCGCACGCGGAACCTCGCGCACCGCAGGGAATACCGTTACGCCGGGCAAATTCCACAAAGTCCCAGACAATCAGAAAGTAGCTGGCATAGCCCTTGGATTCGATAACGCTCAATTCATATTCCAGGCGACTCCAGTGTTCGTCAGTCAGCTCATCGCCATAGCGTTCGTGCATTCGCTGATGGCAGAGTTCCTTCAGATACTCGATATCCGACTTTCCTTCCGGCGGACGAAACACCGGATACAGTTTGCGGTCGTGCAGTTCGATGTCGACTCGGTCAGCGATTTCCTGAGACCGCGCGACGGCGTGTTCCAGGCCGCTGAACGTGGCATACATTTCATCCGGGCTGCAGATGTAGAGCCCGTCGTTGCTCATCTTCATTCGCTTCGGGTCGTCGCGCGTGGTGCGAGTATTCACGCACAGCAGCACGTCCTGGACGCGGGCATCATCGCGAGTCAGATAGTGAGCGTCGTTGGTGGCGACCAGCGGCAGTCCCATCTGGTTCGCCAGATCCACTGTCATTTCCAGGCACTGCTTCTGGATTTCAAACCCGGCGTCCTGGATTTCCATATAGAACCGGTCACCAAAGATCTTCATGTACCATTCGACCAGCATTCGAGCGTCGTCGGACCGGTCGGCAAGCAGCGCTTTGGAAAGCTCGCTCGACGCGCAGCCGCTCAGGCAGATGATGCCGTCGCTGTGAGCCGCCAGCAGTTCTCTGTCGATGCGGGGCTTGTAGTGGAAGCCTTCCAGATAGGCGGCCGACGCCATTTTGATCAGGTTGTCGAACCCCGTGCGATTCATCGCCAGCAGCGTCAGATGCGACTGAGCTTCCTTCTGCCGGCTTGCACTGCGATCGGTGCGGCGTCCCGGAGCCACGTACGCCTCATACCCGATGATCGGATTGATGTCGTGATCTCGGCAGGTGCGATAAAACTCCATCGCCCCGTACAGGTTGCCGTGATCCGTCATGGCGATTGAGTTCATGCCGAACTCTTTGACTCGCCTGACGAGATCCGGAATGCGGTTGACTCCGTCCAGCAGGCTGTAGTGCGTGTGGCAGTGCAGATGAGCAAACGGCCGGGAGTTTCCGGTCGGTCGGTCGGTCGCGGAATCCGTTTTGGCATCGATCATCGTGATCGCTCTCCGTGAGTTTCAGTGTGTGACCGCGAATTGTCGCAAAACCGAAAGTCGGAACAAGCAACTCACGCAGCGTTCCGTCACGGCGCGAGGATCGTGGAATGGTGACGAATTCCTGGACGAGGCACACGCGTTTGCCCAGACTTTGGCATCAGTCCTGCTTCTTCCCGCGGGTAGCACGTCTTCGAAGAAAGCGTGTCGCGCAGCGATTGGAAACTGCTGACAAACTCAGCCCGGACGCACGACGTTATACCCCGAGCGGGGCAATTTGAGGTATTCTGGCTCGCGGCATGAAGAAGTGCGAAAAGTATCAGCGTTCGCCGCGGCCAGTACAGAATGCTGCAGGACGTCGAACGAATACTTTCCGACGGCTGCGCCGCAAAACGTTTGCGAAGATGTGGTACCTGCCGAACGGCTTAGTGCTGCTTCCCGCCGGTGGCGTCAGTTCGGGAGGAGTGGCTGGAATCCGGTGCCGGAAGCTGGAACGGCAGGTTCAGGGCGGCGATGCGTTTCTGCAGAGTCACCGGATATTCGACGATCGGGCAGTCGTCGGTGACCGTCAATTGGCGATCGAATCCCGGAAGTCGCGGCACGTCTCGCAGAGCCGCGATTTTTTCGGCGGTCGACGTTTCGGCATGGCCGCGGACTTCGGTCCACATCGGGTCGCCGCTGTTCAGGCAGTGGCGCAGTGATTCTTCGGACAGCGAAATCGGATCGTTCGACAGCATGGCCAGGTACCCGTTGAAAAACGTTTCGCGATAGGCGAAGACCTGGTCCGCGGTTTCTCTGACCAGAAACGCCTGTTCCGGAGTGCCGTTGCAGTACAGGCAGAAGACTCCGCCGGGTTTCAGCCGGCGACTGACAAGTCGCAGAAATTCCTCGGAATTCAGCAGGCCGCTGCCGGCCTGCTTCAGGTACAGCGGCTGCGTCTGAATCAGATCGTATTTTGTCGGGTTCAATTCCAGCCCCGACCGGGCGTCCTGCCAGATCAGGTTGATTTTCGGATTGCTGGTGATGTTCAGCGTGCCGTCCGGATAGGCGGCGAAGACGTCTTCCAGCACTCGGCTGATGTCGTAGGCATCGACTCGTTCGACGGAATCCAGTTTCGCCAGAGTCGCGGCGGTGATACCGGTCCCGATTCCAATGACGCAGACGTCGCGGACGGGGGATTCGGTGTGACAGGCCGCCGGCAGGACAGCAAGGTTCCAGTTGTGAGTGCCCAGATGACTGGTGCCGTCGGAAATCGACGAGTGCCACAGGCCGTCCCAGATCATGTCGCCGTTTTCCAGCACGACGATCACTCCGTCGCGTCCGCAGAACAACCGGTGTCCGGGCAGCAGTCGGCTGGTGTCGGTGACCAGGCACGCCACCACGATGGCCATCGCCGCGCCGAGTGACGCCAGACCGGATCTCGCCGATGGCAGACGTCCGTCGTGATCACGCACGCACGCATGCAGCGAGAGCAGAATCAGAGCGATGGCGATGATCGCAAGGTAAAACGGAATTTCGTAGCCCACAAACGTCATCAGCAGGATGCCCAGGCACGATCCGATGGTGTTCCAGACGTAGATTCGTCCCACGTCGCGGCCCCATGACTTCGCCGCTTCCTCGGTGACTCGGCTGAAAAGGTATCCGAACAGCAGGCACGGCAGAAAGAAGTGAGAACGTGCGGCGACAAAAGTGATCAGCGAAAGCACGCCGTTAATCGGTGACCAGGAATCCCAGCCGGCAAACACGATGCTCAGCAAACAACCGGCGGCGCAAAGCTGCAGACCTCGCGAAATGGAAATTCCGCAACGCCGGGAACTCAGCGCGGCACCAAGGCTCCAGAAAAACAGAAAACCGCTCAGCACAGCCGCAAAGGTAAACGGCAGCGGCTGTTGCTTCAGCGGCATCAGTCGAAACAGGTGCATTTCATAAGCCAGCGAACAGAATCCCAGGCCCAGCGCCAGCAGATCGGATTCGCTCGGCCGCCATGTCGCGCAGTTGCGGGAGTGCTGTGATTCGGCGTTCGAAAGGTCAGCGGGTTCCGCTGCCAGGGGTTTTCGGGCAACGACTCGAACCGCCGCGAACAGCAGCCCGGCCGCGAAAATGTTCAACGCCGCGGCGGCGATCAGCGAACGTGACAGACCCAGTTCCGGCAGCATGTAGCCGCTGGACACGACAGCTCCGCCAACGCTTCCCAGAGTGTTAATGAACAGCAGCCAGCCCAGCAGCCGCGAATCCTGCAGCCGCAGATTCCGCTGGCAGACTTCAGCCGCCAGAGGCATCGTGGCTCCCATCAGAAAGCAGGGTACGCACAGGGCCACGACGGCTCCCAGGGCATACATCAGCAGCAGCGGAACGCCCAGCGACAGAGCCGCTTTCTGAGCCGCGAAGACCGTGTGAGAAAGATCAGCGGCCAGGATTCCGCAGATGCCCAGGTTGACGATTCCGAGCAGCAGTTCGATGCGACCGAATGTCGCCAGAGGATTTCGAAGACCGGCCGACCGCCGTCCGCTCCACCACGATCCGGCGCCCAGTCCCGCCATGAACACCAGCACGACGACGGTTGAACAAACCGTTTCGCTGCCGCCCAGAAATACCTTCAAAGCTCGCTGCCAGATGACCTGATTGATCAGCCCGGCGGCTCCGGAACTCAGCAGCGCCGATCCCAGCAGAAAGGCCGCGACCGCGAATCCGCTGTTATGAACGGGACTGCGTCCGTGGAAGTGAGTCGCGACCTGTTCCGCGTCGATCACGGCCGAAGGGCGAACGATGTCGGGCCGTGGTTCGACGGCGATGCATGATGACGTCATGAATTCGATCCGGGAATGTTCGGTAGGGGAGACCCGCGCGTGACACAGGTTCTTAGCTTACATTTCCCGGCGTGTCGCTTTTTCTCAACGCGACAAAACGACGGATACCATCCGCCAATCAGCGCAGGCTTGCGCAATCGACAAAGTCGTCAGATTCGCACCGCTTGATGCGCACGGCGAATTCACGTGGGTCGACGTCAAACAGGTGCGGTGAATTCGAACAGCGAATACACGAAGTGCACCAGCAGCGTGAACAGCGTCGACCACAGGATCGTCTGAGTCACGCCTTTGCTGATTTCCGGACCGGACTGCTTTGGCGACGACCCGCAATGCCATGCGATCATGGCGATGCCCGCGGCGCAGGTCAGCAGTTTGGCAATCAGCCAGTTGCTGCCTTTGTAGAAAACGGATTCCGGCAGCCGCAGTTCCTTGTGGAAGTGAGCGTCCCAGTAGGCGACACCGTAATCCGCGTGCGTCGACAAGAATGCGAAGGCGCTGGTCAGGCTGGCGACGGCGTAGCTAAGCATCGTCAGCAGAGGTACTCCCAGCAGAAACGCGTACAGAATCGGTGTCCGCAGCGATCGTTCCGGATTCATCCCGATGGTCTTCATGGCGTCGATCTGATTGCCGTAAACCTTGCTGCCGACGTCCGCGGCCACGGCGGCGCCGGATCGCGCGGAAATCAGAATCGTACACAGGATCGGCACCAGAAATCGGTACAGCGAAAAGCCGGTGGCGTGCAGCAGGTTTTCGATCAGCAGCGGTTCGGTGTACTGGCGAAACGGCAGATAACGGAAGATAAAATCCTGAGCGACGAAGCCAATGATCATGCCGGCAATCGCGATGTAGACGCAGGCGGAAATGCCGGACACCAGCCGAAAATAATGCCACGTGCTGCGCAGTCCCCAGCGAAAACTTTTCCACAAAGGCAGCAGAGACCACGGCAGCAGCAGTGCCTGTTCCAGACTGTGACCCGTCACGGCCAGCGCGTGACGGACAGTGCCGGCGATCCGCTGCGGCACAGTCTTTTTCTTTCCGGATGCATCATCGGCGGCCGGCGGCGATCCCAGAATTTCCGGAAGGGTGTTCCATTTGTCTTCGGGGAGTTCGTCCAGTTTTCGCGTGTGATGGTTCAGTACGACGACGCGATCAGCGATCCGTCGCAGCGAATGATAGTCGTGAGTCACGATGATGGTCGTGCGGCGAAAGTTTCGCTGCGTATCGCGGATCAGGTCGGCCACCTGTTCGGCCGTGCGTGCGTCCAGACCGGACGTCGGTTCGTCGTACAGCACGACATCTGTTTCCATGCCGACCGCGCGAGCGATCGCCAGCCGCTGCTGCTGCCCACCGCTGAGCACTGATGTGACTCGATCAATGGGAACACCCAGTTCCTGCAGCAGTTGCCTTGCTCGCGCCGCTGACGATTCACCCGCTGCGCGCGGCCGGCAGTGGTCCAGCGCGATCTCGACGTTTTCCGAAGGAGTCAGTTCGTCGAACAGTGCGAAACTCTGAAAGACAACCGCCACCGGCTGATCGGCGTGGTCGCGCCGTTCGGACACTCCGTTCACGCGGAAATCGATCGTTCCCGAAAAGTTGATCGCGGAGTGTTCGGCGTCGATCAGGCCCGCCAGGATTCTCAGCAGCAGCGACTTTCCGACTCCGCTGCAGCCCAGAATCAGAGTCACCTGCCCGGCGGGAAACGTGGCGGAACTGTCCACCAGCAGCGGTCGACCGCCGGCTGACAGGTTCATTCCGGAAATGCGGATTTCCGTCCCCGTCGGCGTCGATTCGACCGTCGCGGACTGTGCTTCTGCGGCGTCGGAGGCAGATCGCACACCGTCGGCATCCGATGCGCCGTCGCGCGAATGTTCGGCGCCGGTCGTTTCAGATGTCGCGTGGTCGTCGTTCATCAGGGGTTCTCAGAGTGAATGCATTCCGATGCGTCATTCGTCCGCGCGGACTGATGCCTGGCGAAATTACAGAACTTCCGTATCGCCCCGGGTTTTCAGCAGTTCCAGAAGATCTTTGATTCGCTCCGAATCCTCGCGCCGCGCGACCAGTGTAGCGTCCGGAGTGTGAATGATGATGCAGTCTTCCATCCCCAGCGTCGCCACCAAATGCCCCTCTGAAGAACGAATGATGCAGTTTCTGGTGTCCAGAGTCCGAACTTTCCCGTCGACCGTGTTGCCGTCCGCGTCGGTTCCCGCCAGTCGAGGCACGGCCAGCCAGCTTCCGACATCATCCCACACAAACGGCGATTCGATGACGCAGACGCTGTCCGCCTTTTCCAGGACAGCGCAGTCGATGGCGATGCTGTGCATTTGGGGAAATTCCGCGTCCAGCGTCGTGGTCCATTCCTCGGTGCCGATGACCTTCGACAGACGCTGCAGACGATCGAACATGTCCGGTTCGAATTCCCGCAACCGGTCCAGAATCGTGCGAGCCTTCCAGCAGAAAATTCCGCAGTTCCAGTAGTAGTCTCCGGCGTCGACATATTGCTGAGCGACGTCGCGCTGAGGCTTTTCCGTGAACGCCTGCACTCGAAACGCCGTCTGATCGGTGTTCAGCGCTTCGCCGCGATGAATATAGCCGTAGCCTGTGGCCGGACTTGTGGGAGGCACGCCGAACAGAACCAGCCGCTGCGGGTTGTCGTCCACCAGCTCGACCGCCCGGCGGGCGGCTGCTTCAAACACGGGAACCGGCGAAATGACGTGGTCCGCCGGCATGATGAATAACGTGGCATCCGGATCCTCATGCAGCGCGCAGATGGCCGCCAGTCCCACGCAGGGAGCCGTGTTGCGAGCGACGGGTTCCACCAGTGCATGATCCGGGCGAAGTTCGGGCAACTGCCGCCGCGTTTCCTTAACCTGAACGGCATTCGTTACGACCCAGATCCGCTGCGGGTCGACAAACCCGCTGCAGCGATCGACGGTTTGCCGAATCATTGTCTGGTCACCGGCCAGCTTCAGCAATTGCTTGGGCATCCGAACGCGACTGGCCGGCCAGAAGCGAGTCCCGCTTCCTCCCGCCATGATCACGGCATGCAACATGTCCATTCCACTTTCAAAAGATCTATTCGAATCACGTTCGCTTCAACCCACGTTCCAGGGATCCCGTCCGCATTCCTCGCTGCAGGGCTCCGGCCCAGGAACGCACTGCCGGGAAGGCTCCGCCTTCACAAACCCACCGCCGCACACAACACCGCACAGCGAGGCTTTCCGAATTTCGCGCCAGCGCTCACCGTTCCGGAGCCTGCCACGGTACGCGGCCTCCGCGCTGCAGTTGCTGTCTCATGGCGGAATTCAGCCGATTGACAACGTCGCGGTGACTGTCCGCGACGTTTCGCTGTTCTTTGGGATCATCCGCCAGGTGGTACAGTTCCAGCGGTTCGAAGGGAGAATTCTGCAGCAGTTTCCAGGGACGTTCGATCACCGCGTCGATCGTCTTGCCGCCGTATCGCAGTCCGCCTTCGCGGCGAGTAAAGAACCACTGGCTTCTTAGTGGGGGCTGGTCCTGAGCTGTCAGCGTCGGCAGAAAACTGCGGCCTTCGATTTCGTGGCTGATGGAAATATTCGCGGCGTCGAACAGCGTCGGCAGAATGTCCATCGACATCGCTGCGAAGGCGGTTTCGGAGCCGGGCTTGATCGTTTCCGGCCAGACGACGGCCGTCGGCACTTTCAATCCGCCTTCGTACATGGATTGTTTGCCGTCGCAGGGGTCCGTTGTTCGCTCCGACGCCTAGCTGGCCTCCGTTGTCCGAAGTGAACACGATGATCGTGTTCTGCGAATGACCGTTGTCGTGCAGAGCCTTCAGTACCTGACCGATGCCGTCGTCCATGTGTTCGATCAGTGCGACCAGCTTCGCTCGCTGCGGATCAATGCCTGACTCGCGATCCAGAACCCGCTGTTCCCAGTCCTTCGGCGGCTGAATCGGCGTGTGAGGAGCGTTGTAGGCCAGATACAACAGAAACGGCTGTTCAGTGCCCTTTCGGTCGGCCAGGTATTCGACGGCCCAATTGGTAAACAGGTCGGTGGCGTGTCCTTCCGGATCGACTTCCGTTTCGTTGTGAAACATGTAGTTGATGGCGTGACGGCGATGGTTGTAGTAGTCATCCATCATGTCGCCGCGAAATCCGCGGAACAGGTCGAAGCCGCGTTCCGTGGGAGTGTTCGGCGATTCCAGCCCCAGATGCCACTTGCCGACAATCGCGGTGTGGTATCCAGCCGACTGAGCGATCTTCGGCAGCAGCACCGCGGCCGGGTCCAGGTATCCCCAGTTGTCCTCAGCATGAGTCCGGATGACTCCGGGCACGCCGACAAATTCCTGGTAACGACCGGTCAGCAGCGCCGCGCGAGTCGGCGAACACACCGGACAGTTCGCGTAGAAGTTGCTGAACTTCATGCCCTGCGAAAACAAGCGGTCAAGGTGCGGCGTCTTCATGTCCCGTGAACCGCAACACGCCAGATCGGCGTAACCCAGATCGTCCGCCAGGATCACCAGCATGTTGGGACTCGCCTGAGCAGCCCGGGCCTCTGCGGCGCATGTGAGCAGCGACAGCAACAGGCTCGACAACACAAGCCCCGGCAGGGAGTTCAAACGCATCATCAGATTTCTTTGTTGAGTTGACCCGGATACTGCGGTGGCTGCAGAAATGCGTTTCAGGCCCGGCGTGTCGGCACACTGACCGCCGGTCCGGTGAGCAATTGATTCGGTCATTGGCGACGTTCCCAGTCCCCGGATACATCGCCGTCAGGAGAATAGTTCATGTCGCAAACACGCTCAATTCACGACATCGAGCCTCAATGTGTCAAGCGCGCGACTGCAGAGTTGCCGGCTGATCTGCCGCGCACTGGGCGCTGTCGGAGCGGACGGGGCGCAGCGGCTGGGTTCCCGCCGTCGCGGGAATGACGGGGGTGCCTGCGCGGGAATGACGGGGGGCCGAGGCCTTGCCGGGCGGACTTAGAATTGGCCGACGACGTCGTTGTCGGCGATTGCGGAGAGGCGCCACAGTGTTGCTGAATCGATGTGTTGAGACAGCATACGCACGGAACCGTCGCCCAGCAGCGCCTGGAATCCCCCTTCGTGAGGACTGCTGATGCGGGCGAAGTCGCGGAAGTCCGGAGTTCCCCGTTTCGCGAATCCAAAGACCACCGGGAACGCTCCGTTGTCGATCCAGAAATACGAATACAGCGGGCCTCCGTCCGTTTCCAGAAACGCGAACGTGTTGCTGCTTCCGTCCGTGATGTCGCGAAAACTGGTGGTCACTCCGGTCCCGAACATCCCGCGCCATTCTCGCCAGGAATTCGGAACGTGCCCGCCGGGGACACCGCCCGACGGCAGGTAATTCGTCTGGCCGACTTCCGGAATGCTGCGACCGAACCAATAACCGGATTCGTAACGGGCGAAGATTCCGTGCGGGTCGCATTTCAGCGGATCGGAACCGCCGATCAGCGGACTGCAGCGAACATGCAGTCCCAGAAACTGCCCGGTCGCCGACTGGCCGGTGTCTGACGGGCACAGAAACACGGACAGCTTTGCCTGAGCGATCTCCCAGTCGCGCGTCCACCACGGCTGGCGGCGGGTGTCGGAGACGGGCAGCGGATCGAAACCCTGCCACGAATGAATGCGGCTGTAGACGTTGGCCTGATCCATGTACGGCAGCAGAGCGACGTGAGCGCTGGTTCCGGGATTCGGCCGGTTCGCCGTCAGTTGCAGGGAACTCAGGGCCGGAGCGTCCGTGTCCATCGCCAGGGCAGCGGCGGGAAAGTGACGATGCACGTCGTGGAAATTGTGCAGCGCTATGCCGAACTGCTTCAGATTGTTGCGGCACTGAGTCCGGCGAGCAGCCTCGCGAGCCTGCTGGACCGCCGGCAGCAACAGCGCGATCAGGACCGCAATGACGGCGATGACAACCAGCAGCTCAATCAGCGTAAACGCTCGCCGACGGGAACCGCACTCCGCCAAAAGAGTCGGATACTGCGGTCGAACACAGCGTTCGGTGAATTCAGATCTTCGCACCAGCCCGCCTCCCGCCGGCAAAAAACCGCGACAAACGAAAATTGTACCGGTGAATTCCAGGCCTTCTCAAAGAATTTTCGCAATCGGTGAGGCCTCCGAGCCCCGCCGACTTCCGCGGCACACGCCGAACAGAATTCACACGTCCCCTGCGACACGCCGGACTGCGAAGCCCGGTGCGGTGTCAGTTGCCGAGCCTCTTCACACGGCCCTTCGGCGAACCGATTCGGCGGTGCCGCGCGGGGGCGGCGTTCCATCGTTCTTCTGTTGGGGTGCTTCTGTCTGCTGCTGTTTCCATACGCCACCGCTCCCGAACCGGTGGGAATAACTCCGACAGAATCCGTCCGGCTGACCGAAAACAACTCGTCATGCGAACTTTTCCGGTCAATTCGCCGGACAAATATTCGTGGGAAACGGCCGGACCTGTCATAATCGGGACGGGAACAGCACGGCTCACGCAGCTTGTGACGGCACTGTGATTTGATCGCCTGGAGCACGCGAATGCCAACATCATCGTCGCCGGTCGACACATCGCCAACGGCCCCCCGGCCGAATGGAATGCAGCCGAACGCATCGCAGTCGAACGGAACCGACACCAGCGGATGCGAAGCAAACGGACGCGAAGCAAACGGCACAGCGAAGGCGGTCGCGCCGTCTTCCGCTGACGACCGGGCACAGGCCACCAGCAAGGCCCTGGACCAGGCTCAAAGTGACCTGGAAAACCTGTTTCGCAGCACGGAAATCGCGGTCATCTTTCTGGATGACGAACAGTGCATCAAGCGATTTACTCCGGCCGTCACACAGGTCTACAACCTGATCAAGACGGACATCGGCCGTCCGATCTGGCACCTGACTCACAACGCCGTCACGATGCCGGCGCTGCCGGAATCCGCGGCGCTGGCGGAAGCGTCCACGGCGATCGAGCACGCGGTGGAACTTCTGGACGGCCGGTCGTTCATGCGGCGAGTCCTGCCATACCGCGATTCGGACGGCGAGCCGGCGGGAATCATCGTCACGTTTTCCGATGTCAGTGACCTGCGGCAGTCGGAACGCAAGGCTCGCCGGGGCCTGGCTCAACTGCAGGCGGTGTATCAGCATTCGGGCGTGGGTCTGGGATTTGTCGACTGCGACCTGCGGTACGTCAGCGTGAACAATGTGCTGGCAGACATCAACGGTGTTCCGGTTCAGGATCACGCGGGCCGGCTGATGCATGAAATTCTGCCGCCGGATCTGGTCGAATCCATCGAAGGGATGTATCGGGAGGTGATTCGGACCCGGCAGCCGGTGACGGACATCGAAATCACCGGCCGAACCCGAGCGAATCCGGAAACCGATCATACCTGGCTGGTCAGTTATCACCCGGTGATTGATGAAGCCGGTGAGGTGCTGGGCGTGACATCCGTGGTTAAGGATATATCCGAACGCAAACGCCAGGAACAGTTGATCGGCGACAGTGAGAAGTTTCTTCGCAAGACGCTGGATTCGCTGTTCGCGTTCGTCGGTGTCTGTACGGTGGACGGCACGCTGGTGGAAGCCAACCGCCAGTTGCTGAAGGCCGCCGGCGTGCAGCCGCAGGACGTTCTGGGAAAACACTTCGCCGACACATACTGGTGGAGTTACGACCGTCAGGTGCAGTCACGGCTGCGAGCCGCGATCCGCCGCGCGGCGTCCGGCAAGATTTCGCGGTACGACGTGGACATCCGCGTCGCCGGCGGCCGCCTGATGACGATCGACTTTCAACTGGTACCGATGTTTGACGATGCCGGCCGGGTCACTCACATGATCCCGTCGGGAATTGACATTTCGGACCGCCGCCGCGACGAGCAGTCTCTGCGAATCAGCGAGGAACGGCTGAGAATCGCCGCCCGGGCCGCCGGTTTCGGAACGTACGACATCAACTTCAAATCGAATACGGTTGTCTGGTCGCCGGAAATGAAGGACATCTTCGGTCTGCCGGACAGTGCTCCAGTGCGACTGAAGGCCGGGCACGTGCCGGACCTGGTGCATCCGGACGATCGCGATCTGGTTGCCGAGGCGATTCGTTCTTCCACACACGCGGCCAGCAACGGCGAATGCGCGGTGGACTACCGCGTGGTGACTCCCAAGGGCGAAGTTCGCTGGGTGCGCATGAAGGGCCGGACTCTGTTCATCAAGCGCGATGGCCGACGGATCGCCCGCCGCGCGATCGGCACGGTTATCGACATCACGGAACGCAAGACAGTCGAAGCCGCCCTGCTGAAAGCTCGCAGCGCGGCGGAAACCTCGAACCAGGCGAAGAGCGAATTTCTGGCGAACATGAGCCATGAAATTCGCACTCCCATGACGGCGATCCTGGGGTACGCCGATCTGCTCAGCAAGCACCTGACCAATCCTGACAACCTGCACTGCGTCGAAACCATTCGCCGCAACGGCCGCTTTCTGATTGAGATCATCAACGACATTCTGGACCTGTCCAAGATTGAAGCCGGCAAGCTGGAAGTCAACCGGCAGCGCGTTTCTCCGGTCTCGCTTATCAGCGACGTGCGGCTGCTGATGGACGTGCGTGCTCAGGAAAAGCAGATTCCGCTGATCGTGGAATTCGAAGGCAGCATTCCGGATGCCATCCAGACCGACGCGATCCGGCTGCGGCAGGTCCTGGTCAATCTTGTCGGCAACGCCATCAAGTTCACGGATAACGGAAGTGTGAAGCTGGTGGTGCGGTGCCGCCCCGAAAAGCAGCAGATGCAGTTTGACATTTCCGACACCGGCATCGGAATCAGCAAGGAGCAGCAGCGGAAACTGTTTCAGCCGTTTACTCAACTGGACGCATCGATCAATCGGCGGTTCGGCGGCACCGGGCTGGGTCTGACGATCAGCCGCCGCCTGACGGAAATGCTCGGCGGCGACATTTCCGCCGTCAGTCAGATCGACAGGGGCAGCACATTCACGGTCACCATCGACACCGGTTCGCTGGAAAACGTCCGCCTGATTGAACCGCACCTGGACGACAGCCGGATCTTCTCCACGTCGGGCCATTTCTCGATGCCGCCGAACCTGGAGGCTCATGTCCTGATCGTGGACGACCGCAGCGAAGTGCGGCATCTGGCTCAGCACTTTGTCGAAGAAGCCGGCGGCGACGTCAGCGTCGCGACCAACGGCCAGCAGGCCATCGACCAGGTCGTCGCACTCGGCAGAGCGAACATGGCGGTCGACGTCATTCTGATGGATGTTCAGATGCCGGTGAAGGACGGCTACACGACCGCTCGCGAACTCCGGTCGATGGGATTCACCAAGCCGATCATCGCCCTGACCGCCCACGCCATGCAGGGAGACCGCGAAAAGTGTCTGGAAGCGGGTTATGACGACTATCTGACGAAACCGCTGGATCGTCGCGTGCTGATTGAAACGCTGCACCGGTACACGTCGGAAATGTCCAGCGGCGAGATTCGCGTGCAGCGACACGAATTCAGACAGGACCAGCGGCAGGCCGCCGAAAAGTCCGCCGCCTCCGACGTGGTCCGCTCGGGAGGACAGCGCGTGCTGCTGGTCGATGACAACCGCGATGCCACGCAGATTCAAAAGATGCTGCTGGAAATGCACGGTCATCTGGTGCTGGTGGCTCACGACGGAAAAACGGCCGTCGCGATGGCTCATACGGAACAGCCGGACACGGTGCTGCTGGACCTGACGCTTCCCGACATCGACGGCTTCACCGCGGCCGCTCAGATACGGCAGCAGGCCGACGGTCGTCCGCCGCGATTGATTGCTTTGACCGGACTAAACACCGTTGAAGCCCGTCAGCGCGCCGCGAAGGCCGGGATCGATCGCTTCCTGCTGAAGCCGATCGACGCTCACGAATTGAATCGAGTTCTTCGCGAACAGCCCGGCGAAAAACAGAAGCCACTGGCCACCCGCTGATGCGAATTCCCGCGGTTCGCGACGCTTTCCGGCATCCGGTGTGAAGCGATCCGGCACCGTTCAGCCGGAAGCCCGGCGAACTTGAAATGAAGTGAGACTGTCGAGATACTTCCGATCCGCTGGCTCGCCGGAACGGATTTCAACGATCCCTGCGGCGTCCATTCGCGGACGCAAATGGAGAGGTGGCAGAGTGGCCGAATGCGCATCATTGCTAATGATGTGACTCCAGAAATGGGGTCCGGGGGTTCGAATCCCCCCCTCTCCGCATTGCAATTCCTACCGCCAGCGACCATCACGCCGCTGGCGGTTTTTTTTTGAGTTCGTCCGGGACGGCGCGGGGGTGTCGTGAGCAACCGACCGGTCGCGACATGAGTTGCCGTCGGCAGCGATCAGCCTGGCGTTGTCAGGGGTTCCGGGTCGCGGAGTCTGGTTATTGCCGGCGTGTCAGGCCGTGGGTCGTGGAGTTTGTCGGTCACTTCTTTTCTCAGCACCAGGACATCACGCGGGGCACGCACGCCGATCCGCACCTTGTTGCCGCGGACCTCCAGAACTTCCACCTGAACCTTATCACCAATGCAGATGACTTCGTTCGTCTTGCGTGTGAGGACCAGCATCGGAATCACTCCCTTGACCGCGTGAGTGTGACATATCGTCTTGCTGTGAGTCAGCATCTGAACGGGCACGTGACGCGCGAGGCTCGTGAGATGTGTGGAGCAAGCCTGTATCAGCGCGGAATGCGCAGTCGAAGACCCGCCCGATAAGGAGATTTGCACGTGTTGTGCCAATCGCTGTGGATTTCAGCCGGGAACGATGTACCGATTATTGTTGCGAAGCCCTTCGGCACGCATCCAGCGGGAGTCTTGAAAACAATGTCCCGACTCCAGTCATGCAAGTGGCACGCATTCGCGCAGGCTGACAATTCGGCGACCATCCGATTCGGCTCATTCACCGGTTTCTGTGGGAACTCGCAGCGAGCTTCTGCCGGCGGATAAAATGGCGTCCCGAGTAGTCTTCCAGATCAGATGCGCATGCCATTGAGCTTCCAGTTCGCAGGCCTGTTTGATCAATGCCGCGGCCACCGCGATGTCTCCTTCGTCATGCGCTTTGACGGCGCGTCTTGCCAGTTGGCAGGCTTCCGCGGCTGTATTCTCAATCTGTTGCAGCCAGCCGGCGGCTTTTCGCCATTCGGACGATTCCCGGCCGCTTGTCGCCAGCGCGAGTCGCTCGGCCTGCGCTGATCGGAGCCCCTGGACTCGCAGTTTCAGCGGACCGAATTCCGTGGCCCAGTCGCAGGTTTGCCAATTGTCTCGGGCGGCTTCGAAGGCTTCGCCGGGTGAGGGAATCGACATGAATCGCACCGTGCGGACGATAGATGGAAAGGAGCTGTCGCGAATGACGCCACAACGGCGCAAAGAATCGCATTTCCTGTGCCGGAAAGGTGACCCGACGAACGCGAACGCCAATAATGCCGGCGCGGCTTCCTTCGCCGAAGGAGATTCAGCGGTCGTCGCCCTTTGGAATGATGCCTTCCATGCCCCAAACAGCTCGATACTACGTCAACTGGGTCAACATCCTGCTGACAATTGCCGCGGCCGGCGTCATCGTCGTTTTTCTTGCGGGGGCCAATACGGCCTGGTATGCCGCCGAAACCAGCGATGAGATCTTCCGGAATTTTCAGATTCACCGGGAGGTCCGTTCGGTTCTGGAGGCCATGAAAGACGCGGAAACCGGCCAGCGCGGTTTTCTGATCATGGGAGACGACCGGTACCTGGCCTGGTACCACGTCGGGCTCAGCCGTGTCGTGGAACACCTTGACGCGCTGGATGGCTATGCGGCAACAGGAGAAGTCGATCCGGATCGTGTTGCCGAACTGCGGCGGATTGTCGGCGAAAAAAAGGCGATTCTGGAAGCAGCGGTCGCCGCCCGAATGCACGCACCGGAATCGGAAGCCTTCCTGCGAGCCCGCGAGATCGTGGCCACCGATCGCGGAAAGCTGCTGATGGACCTGATTCGCAGTGAGATCGGCGAAATGCTGGCCGCACGCGAACTGGAGATGGAGCGGCTGAAGCTGCTCGCAGACGGCCTGGCAAACCGGCACTTTCTGATTATCTCTCTGGGCCTGCTGCTGACTCTCAGCACGTTCGCGGCGGCCGCAGTGTTCACGAATCTGGAGCGCGCAGAACGCAATCGCGCCGGCGCGAGACTGCAGACGGAACGATCGCGGCTGCAGGCCGTGATTGACGCGTCGATGGATGCCGTTGTCGCAGTCGACCATGAGCACCGCATCGTCATGCTGAATCCCAACGCCGAAGACCTGTTTCAGCGCCGGGAACGTGATGCCACGAGCCAGCCGTTTCGAATTCTGTTTCCGAAACGGTACCTTGCGGAGCTTGAGCCGCTGATGGACGTCGACGCTGCCGGCGGGCCGCCCCGCAGAAACGTCAGCGATGGCGGAATCATCCAGGGACTGAAAGCGGACGGCACGGAGTTTCCCGCGGAAGCCGTCGTGTCGCGGTCTCTGATCGACGGCAGACCGCTGTTCACGGTCATTCTGCGCGACGTCACGGAACGCGAAACCGGCCGCACGCGGGCTCGCGAACAGATGGCGATTCTGTCACGCGTCCGAGATGCGATTCATGTTCGCGACCTGCAGGGCCGGATTCAGAGCTGGAACGACGGAGCACGGGAATTGTACGGCTGGGACGCATCGGAAGCCGTTGGCCGGATGGGTGCTTCGCTGTTGCAGCTGCCGTCGGATGGCGATGAATCCGGAATTCTGTCGGAGTTGCTCAACAGCGGTGTCTGGATCGGCGAGCGACGGATCAATGCCCGCGACGGACGTGAATTGACGGTTGAATCCCGGCGGTCGCTGATCGTGGACGATTCCGGTCAGCCGACGTCGCAACTGGTCATTGATATCGACATCACGGAAGAGAAGCGGCGCGAACAGATTGAACGCCGGTCGCAGCGGCTGGAGAGCATTGGAACTCTGGCCAGCGGTATCGCTCACGACCTGAACAACGTGCTGACACCAATCACGATGGGAGCCAGGCTGCTGCGGCGCGAACCGGGCGAACAGCAGCGGCTGGGTCTGCTGGACACGATTACTTCCAGTGCTGAACGAGGGGCGGCCATGATTCGGCAACTGCTGTCGTTCGCCGGCGGAACCTCCGGTCCCCGCGAAGTCGTCGACATGAAAACTCTGATCGAAGAAGCCAGCGGCATCCTGGAACACACTCTGACTCAGTCCGTCGCCGTTCGCACGGACGTCGAACAGTCGCTGTGGCCGATAAACGGTGATCCGACGGAACTTTCCCAGGTGTTGATGAACCTTGCGATCAACGCTCGCGACGCCATGCCCGAAGGAGGCACGCTGACGTTTGAGGCTCACAACACGACGCTGCACGAAAGCGCGTCCGCCGTCGGTCTGAGTCCCGGTGACTATGTCTGCGTGTCCGTCAGCGATACCGGGACCGGAATTCCTCCGGACGTCGTCGACCAGATTTTCGATCCGTTCTTCACGACCAAGGAACAGGGCCGAGGCACCGGTCTGGGACTGGCGACATGTCTGGGCATCATCAAAAGCCATAACGGCAACGTGTCGGTGTACAGCGAGCCGCGCCGGGGAACAAAGTTCACCGTGTACCTTCCGGCGCAGGTAAGGTCGGCGGAATTGCAGTCCCGGTTGCAGACGGAAAGCGTCCCGGAAGGCAGCGGCCAGACAATTCTGCTGATCGATGACGAAGAATCGATCCTGCTGGTCGTGCGGGCGACTCTGGAAACTCGCGGCTACAACGTGTTGACAGCCGTCGGCGGAGCTGCGGGAATTGCCGCATTCCGTCGGCGCAGTGCCGAGATCGATCTGGTCATCGTTGATATGATGATGCCGGAAATCGATGGCCCGGAGACAATCCGCGCTCTTCGCGGATTGCGTCCCGATGTGCGCATCATTGCCAGCAGCGGACTGAAGCGGCCGGAATACGGCGGGGGCGTGGAAGGATGCTGCGGATTCCTTTCCAAACCGTACGACGACAAACAACTGCTGAACGAAATTCGAAACGCATTACAGGACATGTCGTGACTGGCCGGAAGAATGAACAGCGCGAGACGACGCGGCTGCTGGTGGTGGATGACGAACCGCTGATCCTTGACAGTTTTCGTTATGCGTTTCCCGCACCGGAGTTCGACCTGATCACCGCATCGTCGGCGGACCGCGCGGTCGAATTGTTTAAGACGCAGGCTCCGGATGTGGTCCTGTCTGACATCCGGCTTCCGGACATGTCGGGACTGGAACTGTTCCGCAGGATCCACGCCGCGGACGCGCGGGTTCCCGTGATTCTGATGACCGGCTACGGGACCGCCGGCACCGCCATCGACGCGATGCGAGCCGGGGCCTTCGAATACGTTCTGAAGCCGCTCGACCCGGACACCCTGATTCCGCTTGTGGAATCGGCTGCCGAAACCAGCAGACTGATGCGGACGCCGGCGACTCTGCCGTCCGATCAGACAGCTGACACCAGCGGCGATCTGTTGATCGGTAACTGCCCGGCAATGCAGGAGGTCTATCGCGCGGTCGGACGTGTCGCGCCGCAGAATGTCACCGTTCTGATTCTGGGAGAAAGCGGTACGGGCAAGGAAGTGATCGCCCGGGCGATCTACAACTACAGCCACCGTTCCTCAAAACCGTTCCTGGCAATCAACTGCGCGGCCATTCCGGAAACGCTGCTGGAAAGCGAACTGTTCGGTCACGAAAAAGGTTCGTTCACCGGCGCCGAACGAAGACGCATCGGAAAGTTCGAACAGTGTTCCGGCGGCACATTGTTCATGGATGAAATCGGCGACATGACACCGCTGACTCAGACCAAGGTGCTGAGAGTTCTGCAGGATCAGAAATTCGAACGCGTCGGCGGGAACGAATCGATTCAAACCGACGTCAGGCTGATCGCCGCCACAAACCGCGATCTGGAATCGATGATTGCTTCCGGCAGCTTTCGCAGCGATCTGTTCTACCGCCTGAATGTGTTCACCATCAAACTGCCGCCGCTGCGAGAACGCGGTGACGACGTCCGGCTGTTGGCGGAACATTTTTGCCGGCTGTTCGCCAGGGAACTTGGCCGGGACATCACCGGGCTCGCTCCGGAAACCGTGCGGCTGCTGGAAAAATATCACTGGCCGGGCAATGTTCGCGAACTGCAAAGCGTCATAAAACATGCCCTGCTGGAAGCCACCGGCCCGGTGCTGGTGCCTTCTTTCCTGCCGGATTCCGTGCGCGCGGTGGAACCGGGTTCGTCCGGCGGTCTCGCGACGTCGTCCGAGTCCGCCGGCGAAGTCTCCGGCGGCCACGCGGACATTACGGACTGGAGTCGCTTCGTCGAAGAACGCCTGCAGTCGGCCAGTGAGTCGATCTTCAGCGAAGCGCAGCAGTTGATGGAACGGCAGGTGATTCCCCGAGTGCTGCAGCATGTTGACGGCAATCAGCTTCAGGCCGCACGGCTGCTGGGCATCTCCCGCGCGACTCTGCGATCCAAATGTCGGCAATACAGGATCATGATCGATCGCGTCATCGACGGCGGCGACTGATCGGACGACGCCGGGGCTGCCAGTCGATGCACCGCGCGGGATGTCGGATGCGGTGCCGTCGCGTCTGACGCCAGCCGGCAGTTCGTTGTTGCATGCGGCGGATGTCATCGCGGAACCTGCTGGCGATTACGTCCCTGTTGCCGGCGGGGCACTTGTTGACAGTCACGAAACATCCTTTTAGCATTCCGTCGCGCTCGCCGGAGAGGTGGCAGAGTGGCCGATTGCACCGGTCTTGAAAACCGGCGTGCCGCAAGGTACCGGGAGTTCGAATCTCCCCCTCTCCGCTTTCTATTGCTTCGTGGCTGCAGGTGGAACGCTCGGGCTTTGCGGGTGATCCCTGCAGCCGCCTTCATTGGTGTGGCGACAAATTCCGTGGCGACGAAAAGGCCTGCTGTCCGTCAGAACGTCGCCACCAGATGAACATTTACTGCTGCACTGAACCTTTACCGCCGCACTGTCGCAGGGATTCCACATGGCTGCCGCGTTTCAGCTCACGACCGCCGATGACGGCATTGCCACGCTGACGTTTGATGTCCCGCAACAGAAGGTCAACACGTTTTCGGCACCCGTCATCAGTGAACTGTTTGAAGTTGTCGCGGAACTGGAAAAACGCAGCGATGTGCGCGGCCTGATCTTTCTCAGCGGCAAACCGGGGCAGTTCATCGCCGGAGCGGATCTCGGTGAACTTGCCGCTCTGGTCCATGCAACCGCTGAACAGGTGACGCACGGAGTCCGGCGCGGCCACGAATTGTTCGACCGCTTCAGTCGGCTGCCGTTTCCCACCGTGGCACTGATTGACGGTCACTGCATGGGCGGCGGTACCGAACTGGTGTTGTCGATGGACCAGCGACTGCTGTCATCCAACCGCAAGGCGGGGATCGCTCTTCCGGAAACCAAGCTGGGCATCATTCCCGGCTGGGGCGGAACTCAGCGCCTACCGCGGCTGATCGGAGTTCACCACGCCATCCGAATGATCACCACCGGAGCAACTGTCAGCGGCGCTGAAGCGGTGGAACTGGGCCTGGTGTTTGATGTCGTGCCGGAATCGCAGCTTGTTGAAGAAGGCCGGCGACTGATCGATATCCTGCGGCAGGACGACGCGTGGAAGAAGGCCCGGCAGCTTCGCAGTCAGCCGCTGGGGATGACCGGCGACCAGGTCGCGTTCACGTTTTCCGTTGCGGAAGGTTACATCCGCGGCAAATCCGGCAGCCAGTATCCGGCTCCCCTGGTGGCGCTGAAGGCGATTCGTGACGGGATCAACCTGCCTCTGGTTCAGGCGCTGCAGGTGGAGCGCGATGCCGCTCTGGAGATCATGCAATCGCCATCCGCGGCGAACCTGATCGGTGTGTTCTTTCGTGGAAATGCGGTGGAACGGAATCCAGGCATCGACCTGCGAGCTGTCCCGCCGCGTGACATCGCGCGAGTCGGTGTGCTGGGCACCGGATTGATGGGAGCCGGCATCGCCACCGCCAGCGCACGTCGCGACATTCCG